>CAKPQY010000048.1 GCA_934179885.1 uncultured Clostridia bacterium | reverse complement strand
CAAAATGTGAAAAAATATAGAACTCAAATGAATTTAACACAACAAGAACTCTGTAATAGATTAGATTTATATGGATTAAATTTATATCATTCTGACATATACCTTATTGAATATAACAAAAGAATTGTTAGAGATTATGAAGCACTTGCACTTGCCAAAGTATTTGGCATATCTTTAGATGAATTATACGCAGGAGCAGATGAAGAACTAAATTAAAGAGCCCTAGAAAAATTTTTATGTTTCTTAAAGGCTCTTTATTTATGAACAAAATATTTATTTTAATAATAATGATTTCAATTTATCAAAAAATGTTACTTTCTTTTTACTATTTTCCTCATTGTTTCCAATTCTTTTATATCCATATATAAAACTACTTCTTTCTGCTATCTTTACACTTTTCAATAATTTTTTTATTCCATCATAATTTATATTAGGATATTTATTAAATTCTCCAACAATATTTTGATTTTTAAATTCAGGTGTATATGAAATAACTATAAACTTTGGAACTAGATATTTTTCAGAATATTCTTTTATTATTTCGTATCCACCTGCATTTTTTTGACCTAGTTCTCCTCTATAAATATCTGTTATTACCACATCTGGTTTTAGTTCTTGTATTTTTTGTCTTTCTTCTTCATTTGATAAAGCATATCCTACTATTTCATAATCTTCATTTTCTTCTTTCATATACTCCTCCATTTTGCACGAATATCGTGAATTTATATTAAAAAAATATAGATAAATTTAATTATTAAGTTTTTTTTGTAATCTGTATTATATACTGTTTTTTTTCATTTTTCAATACTTTCAGAAAAAAATGTTGCGTATAATCCCCCTCTTTAAATATCATTTTTTGCTATATTATAGGTAATTTGTTTGAAATGGAGTGAGCATAAATGGATTTATCTGAAGCAATGCGTTTAAGAATACAAGAGTTAATAGATGAATACAATACTAATGGTAACAGATTAGCATTGTATTCTGGTTTCAATCGTTCTAATATAAATAGATTTTTGAGAAAAAAGAATAAATCAATAAAAATAGAGTCTATAACCTTAATATGTCAAAGTCTTGGTATTTCTTTAAAAGATTTCTTTGATAGTAAATTATTTGATGATATTGAAGTTAATGATTAAATATAGGATTCATACATTATGAACCCTATATTATATGATTTATCGTGATTTTTCCTTTTGATTCTCATCTGTCCATATATCAGCTAAAGTTATAGTTCTCAGTCCATCTTGGCTTTTTCCTAAAGATATTGCTCCTAACTTCACATTCCCCATTTTTAAACCTTTTTCAATTAGTTCAAAATATGCTCTTTCTTCTGCATATGTTCCATTCATATTTATTCCTTTTAATACTATATCACTAATCTCATCATTTCTTATTTCGTTTCTTAATCTCCTTATGTAAGTTGAAAGTGAACTTTCCTTATCTTTGCTCGAAAATTTATCGCAAATTTCTTTTGCTCTTTCAAAATCTTTTATACCAGTCAAATTCTTTACTACTGTTCTTATCGCTTGTTCTAATTCTCCACCACATAATTCTTGTATCTGCATAATTGTTGTTTCTGGATTTTCTATATGGTATTGTTCTGGCTTTTCCATTAGAACTGTCTTGATTTGGATTAAAATTTGCCTTTTTTCTTGTTCTTCTGTTAATGTAAATCTAGTTTTTGGTTTGCCTTCTACTCTTTTTTTAGCTTCTTCTTCAATAATTTCATCTGCTGTCTGAATATCTAATGTACCATTTGCAAGCTCTTTTATAATTAACTCTATATTTACAGGGACATCATTTCTAATTCTATCACTACTTGCTTTTTGCTGAATGATTTTTGATATTTTATTTCCTATTCTACTTCTTACTGCTCCTACAACTATTTGATTATCTTGTTGCATTTTTGTTGTTAGTTTTCTTTCTAAACTTTTTAATTCTTCTAGTTCTTCAGTTTGAGTTTGAGCAATATCAACAGCCTCTGTTAGCTTTCTAATTATTGTTCTTCTATTCTTATTCATATAATAGTCAATTTTATCTGTTGAAGTTAATTTTAATTTTTCTAATACTTCTGACTGCATTAAAAAATGTAATTTTTCTGCTTGATCAATAGTTAATTGATAATCTTCTATTTTTTTTAATTCTGCTAATATAGTACTAGCTCCTTCTCTTCTTTCCTTTTTTGAAAGTTCTCTCATTCCATTTACTATTTCTTCAATTTCTGTTATAACTGAATTTATCAATTCAACCTCTCGTTTTGATAATTCTTTTGGGAATTTAACTTCAACTTTATTGCTTTTAAAAAATATTTTTTTATATCTTTCTCTCATTTGCTCCATTTTTGAATGAGCATTTTTGTTTTTACTATCAATTATTTCTTTTGCACTATAAACTCTAACTGAATTGGATTTTCTTACTGTTTCCGATTCTAACTTATATTGTATAATTTCTTCAATTGGTATATCTAATTCAAAAGATATCAATTCTAAATCAAATCCATTTTTTATCAATTTCTTAATTTCTTCTACTTCGCTATGTCCTATCATATTACCACATTTCCTTATTTTTTGCTTTCTTATTATATTTTATCTATGTACTTTTAGAATATATCTTTTGTAAATATTATAAATTATAGCATAAATGTATTGGTTTTTCAATATATTTAGTAAACATTATAGTGTTTATATAGTTGTATTTTACTTTCTTTTTGTAAAAGGGGAGCATTTTAAATTGCTCCCCTTTCTTTCTCTTTAGACAATTTCTTCTACTGTCAGATTATCCATCTAATCTCAAGTCCTCTACTCTTTGCATTCGCATTATCGAAATTTCATAGGCATCTCTGTATTCTCCTGCCTCTGAATCCTTTGAATATCTTTTAAAATACTCTCTGCTTTGGACTCTACCATAGAGCTTTACTCGATTTCCCACTTCAAACTCGCTTACCCACTGAGCTACTCTGCCCCATGCAATACACGGAATGTAATCCGATTTTCCATATGGTCTGTTAACTACAATAAGTAAATCTGTTATTTCTCTTCCTAAAGGTGTCTTTCTGAATACCGGTGGTTTGCAAAGATACCCATCAAGATAAATTAAGTTTGCATTTGTGATTTCTTCCAGTTCATCTTCATCTTCATAGATGTTAATAGCCGTTACAAACAAAAATAACTCCAAATGTTTACGACCATCACTTCCTTCTTTATTATGAGATCTAAACTGTCCTGTTACTTCTACCCATTTACCTTCAAGTGATTTCTTCATCATTTCTCGTCCTATCAGTAAATCAGATACAACTATTGGAACTAAATCTTCTGTCCCACTTAATCTTTCTACTCTGACTCTTGTACGATAGAACTTTTCCCACAGTACTTCGTGGCTGTACTCAAGTTCAGCCTCAATTCTGCCACTAACAAATACTTTGTTAAACTCACTAAAAAGTCTTTCTTGAGATGAGTTTTCCTCCAGTCTTGTTATGACATTGTTTTCCCGTCTTGCTACTCCTGTTTCATCTGACATTGTACTTTCCTCCTGCTCTACTTTTTTTTTTGCTTATAGTACATTCAGTAGAAGAATTATTCTAAATTGTTTACATACCAAAATTCTGTGTATGTGTGTTCAAATCAAGAAATAATTTCTTCATCGTTATATATATAAACAATACACTTATTATATCACTATTTTACATTTTTGTAAAGTTATGTAAATAGTAAAACTCCACCAGATACATCTAGTGGAGTTTTACCTTAATACCAAGATTACAATATTACATCAGTCGGTAAAGTCCGAGAAGTTCTCTATTTCGCTCTCAAACATAATAATCTTCTGCAATTCTGAAAGGAAAGTCAAAAGTTTTACCTTTTTACCACTTTCATACTTCTGCACAAAATCATTGACAAATTTTGAGAATGTCATACGAACTGCCATCGTCTGTTCAATAGGAATATTAGCCTCTACAAAAATGATATCAAAAGCCATTCTTCCCTTTCTGACAGCCGTGCTTGCAATTTCAACAATCTGTTTCTGCTCTTTTGCTGAAACCTTGTTTAGTCCCATTGCTCCCAAAACATAACGGACTCTTTCTTCAACAGGTTGTGTTTTATCAACACTTGCCAATGTTTCCTCAAAGTCTTTGATTTCTGGCATACATTCCATCTTAACTCTCGGTTTAGGAATGACACTTTCATCAAATTCTCCTGCTTTTTCTTCAACATTCATCATTGTCTTTTCTGTTGCTTGTTCATTAGAGTTTTCTTCTGTAGAATGTTCATCTACTTGATTAAAAGAATACTCTTTATACTGTCTAGTAGCATTCAGAAATGACAACATTGTTGCTGAATATTCTTTCAGCTTTTCGGAAACCTGCTGACCAGCCCAAATCTTGTCCCACTGTGTATAGAAAACATTCTTCGCCTTTAAAGCCTTTTCTAATTCTTTCCATGTAATCTTATCAACTTCTGCAGATACGATTACTAAATTTGTAAAGAGTTCCTGTCTTTTATCCATTTCCAACCATTCTGCTACTAATTTCGCAAAATGCTCAAAAGAAGTTGCTTTTTTTGCAATTTCTTCTAATTCCGGAATGTTTATTGATGTCGGCTCTGGCTTTGCTTCTTTCGTAGGCTCTACCTTTCTAGTTGCTGGTCTGCCTCTTTTCTTTTTTGGCTGTTCAGTCGGTTCAGAGTTTTCACTCTCTGCTACTTCCTGTTCAGTCTGCTCGGAGTTTTTACTCTCTGCTACTTTCTGTTCGGTCTGTTCGGAGTTTTCACTCTCTGCTACTTCCTGTTCAGTCTGCTCGGAGTTCTCACTCTCTGCTACTTCCTGTTCAGTCTGCTCGGAGTTCTCACTCTCTGCTACTTCCTGTTCGGTCTGCTCGGAACTTTCTCCTCCTGCATTTTTCTGTTCAGAGTCATTTTCTGTTTCAACCTTTACGGTTTCATCTTCTTTGTACTCTTTCAAGTTCTTACCGTAGTTCAGCTCAATTACTTCGCAATGGTTTATTGCATCGATGATTGCCATAGGAGGTTGCCGGAAAACAATTTCCAGTTTTGCCTCTTTGCCTCTTACTACAATGCTACTTGCAGGATTAAAGTCCTGAAAAAATGCTCTAATCAAATGTTCAGCATTTTTTTCCTGCTTAAACCTTACCTTTGCCCAAAACTTACTCATCGTGTTTCTCCTTTCATTGTTAAAAAGTTTAATAGGTACAAATGTATCTTGGTATTTCCATGATTTTTCGATATTTAGCAAATTAAACGATTGCTAAAATACAATAAATACTTTGGAAATATTCCAATACAGCTTATATTATACTACGAATTTACATAATTTGCAACAGTTGAAAAAAATAACTATAATAATATAGTTATCTTTCATCTCTTTCCATAATTGTTTTTAATCTCTTTTTATTTTTTTCATTTTCTGGATCTATACCAATAATATCTTTTAGTTGTCTTATAATTTCTTGGTCATCTTTTTCTGCTCTTGCTATTGATATTAGTTGTTCTCTAATTTCAATACTATTAGGAAATTTATCAAGTGCCTCATAAGCCCATAATTTTGCATCTTCAAAATTTTCCTCTTTTTTCTCAATGTGTATTAACTGTCTATATGCCATATAACTGCTTGTTTCTTCAGCTAATTTCATCAGTTCTTCTCTTGCTTCATCTATTCTTCCTGCTCTAAAATATGCAAATGCTAATAAATTTCTTTTTCCTTGTGATTTTTGTGGATTAGAAGCAATTTCAGCTTTATATCTATTTATTGTTTCTTCATAATCTGGCTTTGAAGTTTCTTCTTTAATTTCTTCTTCCTGTTGTTCTTCTTCAGTTAGTTGTTCTTTTATATTTTGTTGTTCCTTTTTTCTTATATTGCTACTTTTTCTTTTAGGTATTTGTACTTTTAATTCTTCTAATACTTCATCTATACTACTTGACAAACCTAACTTTTTTCTTTCTTCTTCTAAATCTTGCAAATCTTCTTCATTAACAGTTGTTCTATTTGTATATGCTCTTAACTTTAATAATATTGTTCTTTCTATAATGTTACTATCTGTGTTT
>CAKPQY010000047.1 GCA_934179885.1 uncultured Clostridia bacterium | reverse complement strand
AAAAAAGCTAATGTTACAATAAACAGAAAAATGTTAGCTGAAATAGCTGTAAGTGATCCAAAAGCATTTACAGAAATAGCTGAAATAGCAAAAAAAGCGTAGAAATTATTAATAGAGATTAAAAAGCACAAAAACTTTTAATCTCTATTTTTTATTGTTTTTTCATTTTAGGTTTAGAAATTAAAGATGCTAAATATCCAAAGAAGACAGCAGCAGCGATTCCACCAGCAGCAGCTTTAACACCACCAGTAAAAGCACCAACTAAACCAGTTTCTTTAACTCCCTCAATAGCACCTTTGGCAAGATTATAACCAAAACCAGTAAGAGGAACAGTAGCACCAGCTCCAGCAAAATCAACCAAATGTTGATAAATACCAAGACCACCTAAAATAGCACCGGTAGTTACAAATATAACTAAAATTCTAGCAGGAGTCAGCTTTGTTTTATCAATTAAAATTTGACCAATAACACATATTAATCCACCAACGACAAAACATTTTAGAAGTGACATCCAATTAAAAACATTAGACCAATCTATATCCATAAACTATTAACCCCCTTTTTGTCCATTTGAGAAACGTCCCCAAAAGGACATCAAATTTCTATACTAATTGCATGTGCTATACCAGGAATAGTTTCACCCTGTTGAGAAGAAGTAGAATTCATCAAAGCACCAGTTGCAATTAATAATAATTTCTTAATTTTTTTATCTTTCAATTGTTTAAATAAATATCCAGAAAAGACCGTACCACAACAAGCACAACCACTACCGCCGGAATGAGTGTCTTGAGCATTTTTATCAAAAATCAAAACACCACAGTCATTATAATTGGATTTAATATTATAACCTTGTGATTTTGCAATATCAATTGCAATTTCTTTACCAATATGTCCTAAATCTCCGCTTATAATAGCGTCATAATAACTAGGATTTCTGCCAGTATCTTTAAAATGAGCAATTAAAGTATCGGCAAAAGCAGGAGCCATAGCAGCACCCATATTATTAGCATCTTTTATACCCATATCAACAATTTTACCAGGTGTAATATGAGTAATATAAGGACCCTGACCACTTTTTGAAACTATTGCAGCTCCACTACCAGTAACAGTCCATTGCGCAGAAGGCGGTCTTTGATTTCCAAGTTCAAGAGGAAATCTAAATTGTTTTTCGGCACTACAGAAATGACTAGAAGTAGCACATAATGCATTTTCTGCAAAACCTTCAACCGCAATTGCTGATAAAGACATTGATTCAACGAATGTTGAACAAGCACCAAATACTCCAAAGAATGGAATGCTTAATTCACGAAGCCCAAAACTAGAAGATATACATTGGTTAAGCAAATCACCTGCAAAACAACAGTCGATTTTGTCAGAAGGAATACCAGATTTATTTACAACAGTATTAACAGTTTCCTTTATAATTTTACTTTCAGCCTTTTCCCAAGTTTTCTCACCCCAAAATTCATCATCTAAAGTTTGGTCAAAATACTTGGCAAGAGGGCCTTGAGCTTCTTTAGGACCAACAATAGAAGCACATTCTGTGATAGTAGGTGGGTTATCAAATTTAATAGTTTGCTTTCCTAATTTTTGCAAAAAAATCAACTCCTTTTATACTAAAGTCATACCTTGAGTGTTAAAAATCAAATAAATAATACCAACAATAATTGATGCAGATATACCAAAAACTAAAACAGGACCTGCAACTGTAAACATTTTTCCACCAACACCCATAACATAACCTTCAGATTTGTATTCCATAGCAGGAGAAACAATAGAATTTGCAAAACCTGTTATTGGAATTAAAGAACCAGCACCTGCGAATTTACCAATTTTATTAAATATATTAAGACCTGTTAAAAATGCAGAAATTCCAATTAATATTATAGAAACAATAGTGCCTGATAAAGCTTGGTCAAAACCTCTTTCTTTACAAATATTCATAATAATTTGACCAATTGTACATATTAATCCACCAACCCAAAAAGCATTAAAACAATTTTTTAATATAGGGGAATTAGGAGATTTTTTGTCTACATATTCTTGATATGTTTGTTTTGTTTCAGTAGGGTTCATTATTTATCATCCTTTCTGTTTAAATCAATTAAAAAACTTAAATCTAAATCTACAAAATATTCTGATATTTTATTACCATCGATTTTAGCTCTTTGTTCTAAAATTTTTACACTTGACAAATAATCAATGCTTTTAGATGCTTCACTTATTGCATTTGCAATAGCATCTTTCCATGATACTTCAGATGTACCTGTAATTATTAAATGTTTTTCTATATCCATGTTTGACCTCCAAAAATTATTTTACAAATATTTTTACCGTTTTTAGAAAAAATATACATTACAATTCACAGCGAATTTATTTAGAGTAATTAAAATTTAGTTATACATTACCAAATTTTAATGACTCATTTTAAAACTGTGAATTGTAACAATATACAAATAAATTAAAAAATTAAAAGAAAATATAGAATTTTTATGAAAAATAACATATAATTGAAAATGGTAATTCGTGGACGGAGGAATGAAAATGATAGATAAAACAAGAGAAATAGCATTAAAAATACTATATAAAATAGATAAAGAACAAGCATATTCAAATATAGTACTAAATGAAGAAATAAAACAAAATAAACAAAAAATAAATGAAAAAGATATTGGACTAATTTCAGAAATTGTATATGGAGTCACAACATGGAGACTAACATTAGACGAAATAATAAAAAAACATTCAAAAATAAAATTAAAGAAAATATCACCATGGATTTTAAATATTTTAAGAATGGGAATTTATCAAATAATTTTTTTGGACAAGATTCCAAAATCAGCAGCAGTAAATGAAAGTGTCAATTTAGCGAAAAGATATGGACATAGTTCTAGTTCGAATTTTGTAAATGCAATTTTAAGAAAAGTTGAAAAAACAGATTATGAAGAACTATCACAAATAACAGATAATATAGAAAGAATTTCTAAAACTACTTCAATGCCAGAATGGATAATAAAAGAATTATTGAAAAATAACAATATAGAAAAAGTTGAACAAATATGTAAAAATTCTAATTTAAAACCTCAAATGACAATTAGAATAAATAACTTAAAAACAAGCAAAAAAGACTTAATTAAAAAATTAGAAGAACAAAATATTAACTATAAAGAAATTGATAAAAACATTAATATAGAAGAAAAATCAACAGAAAGTTTAACAGAAGACTTTTTAATTTTAGATAAAGTAAAAAATATTGAAAATTTAGATTTGTTTAAAAATGGATATTTTACAATTCAAGATATGTCAGCTGGACTTACTGCAAAAATATTAAATCCTAAACCTGATGAACTTGTACTAGATGCATGTTCAGCACCTGGTGGAAAAACAACATATATGGCAGAATTGATGAACAATAAAGGCAAAATAGAAGCATGGGATATTCATGAACATAGAACTAAATTAGTAGAACAAAATGCAAAAAGATTAGGAATAGATATTATATCAACACAGGTTAAAGATGCCAGTATATATGATGAAAAATTAACAGAAAAGTTTGATAAAATTTTGTTAGATGTACCTTGTCTTGGAATTGGAGTAATAAAAAGAAAACCTGATATTAAATGGCAAAGGAAAATAGAAGATGTAGAAGAAATCACAACAATACAAAAAACAATATTAGAAAACTGTTCTAAATATCTAAAAAAAGGTGGAGAGTTAGTATATTCTACATGTAGCATATTAAAAGAAGAAAATGAAGAGGTTATTTCAAAATTTTTAACCAAAAATAAAAATTTTGTTATTAATGAAAATGGCATTATTAACATTTTTACCGATGAAGAAAAAGATGGTTTCTTTATTTGCAAATTACACAAAAAATAAAATATTACATACATATTACAAAAATATTACATTTATATTATAAAACAATAAAAAGTATTGACGTTTGTGTCAAAAATGGTAAAATAAAAAAGAACACGATAATATATTTTATAGATATAAAGTATATTTAAGAAAAAAGTTAAGAGGGAGAAAAAATGTCAACTTGTCTTGGATTATATATAGAAGAGAATATAATTAAATATGCAAAAGTTTCAAAAGAACATGACCAGATAAAAGTAGAAGCATTTGGAGTGAAATTCTATGACAATATAGACCAGACAATAAAACAAATAATTGAAGAAACTTATAGCTATAGAACACCAATTAGCATAAATCTATCTGAAGAAATGTATAATTATTTTCAAGTATTTGCTTTATTGAATAGGAAAGATTTGCCAAAAGCAATAAAAACCGAATTTGAAGCATATTGTGGTGAAAAAAATTTCAATCCTAATGTTTTTGAGACAAGATATGCAATTACTCCTGATGTAGAAGAAAAAGATAGACTAAAAGTAATCCATATAAGCGAAAACAAGATAGAACTTAATAAAAAAATACAAAGATTTAGTAGCTATAAATTGCAAAATATAACACCAATATCAATGACAATATCAGATATAGCAAAATTTGATGAAAGAGAAAATTGCTTGATAGTAAACATTGAAGAAAAAACAAAAATAACAACAATTTTAGATCAAAATATATATGATATTAAAACATTAGATATAGGAAGTAAAGATATATTAGATAAAATTAATCTTAAAGAAAATTCATACCAAAAGGCATATGAAATATGCAAAGAAACTACTATTTATACTTCTGAAGGAAAAGAATTAACAGAAGAAGAAACAAATTATTTAGAAGATATAATGCCAACATTATATGATATAGTAGGACAATTAAGAAAAACATTAAACGAATACTCTGAAAAAATTGAAAAAATATATATCACAGGAACAGGAGCCTTAATAAACAATATAGATTTGTATTTTGAAGAATATTTAGAAAATGTTAAATGTGAGATTTTAAAACCAAGTTTTATAAAAATATCACCAGAAATAAACGTAAAAGACTATGTAGAAGTAAACTCAGCTATTTCAGTGGCATTATGTGGACTAGGTGAAGGAATTTCAGGATTAAATTTCAAGAAAACAACATTAAATGATAAATTATCAGAAATTTTCACAATTGAAATTGGAAATAAAAATGAAAAGAAAAAACCAAAAGAAAATAGAAAATTTAAAGGAAATCTATTTACAATGGATTTCAATATGCCACTAGATAAAGTAGAAAAAGGATTACTAAGAGGTATAGCAGGATTATTAATAATATTTATAGTGTATTGTAGCTTTTCAGGATTAATAAAGAAACAAATTGATGACAAGAATTCAGAAGTACAAGAGTCTATAAATAATACAAATTCACAAATTTCATTGGTAAATAAAGATATTCAAACTTTACAAACCCAAACAAGCAAATATACAAGTAAAATTTCTAATTTAGAAAAAATTAGTGAAAAAGTACAAGAAAACAACAAAGTTAAAAAATCAATACCAATTTTACTAAATAAATTAATGTATATTATGCCTGATGAAGTTCAAATAATTTCTATCCAAAACACATCAGGTACTCATATAGAAATCGAAGCACAATCAAAAAGCTATGCTCAATTAGGATATTTGACAACAAACTTAAAAGTTTCTGGAGTACTTACAAATGTTATTTCTACTGCAGGACAACAACAAAATAATATTATAACTATAAAGATAGAAGGTGATTTACCATGAAGAAGTTATTAATAAGTATAATTATAATATTAGTTCTTATATTAACAGGAATAACCATTGTAAATGGAATAGAAATAGGTAATCTAAAAGTTTCAGGAATAACAGAAATAAAAAAACAAAATGAAGATTTGGATAGTAAAATACAAAATGCAACCAAATTGGCTAGTACAGATTATCAAAAGAAATTAGATGATTTAGACAAAACAGTAAAAGAATTTGAAAAAACAAAAACTAGTTATGAAGATATGATTAATGTAAGCACAGATAGTGAGATACAAGCAGCAAACCAATATGGAGTGTATGAAATAGGAATGCTTTGGATACAACTAGGTAATCATGCTAAAAGTGAAGGCGTAAAAATGGACGTATCTGCAAAAAATTTAACAGCAATAGATACAAATACTTCAATAGAAGCAGATAAAAGA
>CAKPQY010000046.1 GCA_934179885.1 uncultured Clostridia bacterium | reverse complement strand
GATATTACCTTTACTGTTTTATCTTCTTTTGCTATGTTTTCTAATATTTCTAAAGTTTTGTCTTTGCTTCCATCATTTACAAATATTATTTCATGGTCATAATTTTCTAATTTTTCTAAATTTTCTTTTACTCTTTTATAGCATTCTTCTGCAACTTTTTCTTCATAGTACATTGGTATTACTAGTGTTACTTTTTTCTTTTCCATTTTAAAATACTTCCTTTCTTAAACCCAAATCAAAAACGGATGTCCATTTTGACCTATTTTTTCTTAAATACAAACAATTTACTAAATATATAATTAGAAATTATTATTACTATTTGAGATATTAATTTAATTATTTTATCATTTAGCAATAGTACTGTTACTCCTAACCACATAACTATCATATCCATAATAAGAGTTGCAACTCTTGCTAAAACGAACTTTCCCGCTTCTTTTAATTTATTTTTTTCTGTACTTTCAAATACGTATTTCCTATTTGTAAAATATGCAAATGCAACTCCTGCTATCCATGACAGAATATTTGCTATTTGAAGTTGAATTGCATTTTCTGGATTTAAAAATATAAATACAGATATGTAATACACAGCTAAGGAAACAACTGTTGTTAGTACTCCAAATATTATATAATTTATTGCTTCTTTGTATTTCAAATATAGTTCTTTTATTTTTTCCATTTTTAATTTTATTCCTTTCTCCAAATATGAATTCCAGCCAAAATTATAATTATTTTTCAACCATCTTTCTTACATTAATACTTTTTATAACATATATTTAAATCAACATTTCCTAAAATTCCATTTATACTTCCTTTATCTGAATATTGCCATATTGTATACGCTCCATTATAATTTGGTTTTGCAGTTACATCATACTTGTAATGTGCGATCCAAGTGTCATATTGAGATAATTCTGACATATTTAATTTGTTTGTAGCCCAGTCTACATTAGTATATACAATAGGCGTATATCCTGCATTTTTTATTGTTTGACAGAATAATTTTGCTAAACGTGTACGGGTACTCTTGTCTAGATTTTGCGTTCTCGGAATTTCTCCTGTTTTTACAGCAGCTTCTTCTATATCAATTGCAATTGGATATTCTATATCATATTTTTTTATTTTTTGCAATACCCAATTTGCTTCTTCAATTGCTTCTGCTTCTGTTATAGCTTGCGTAACAAAGTAAACACCAATTGGAATTCCAGCTTGTTTTGCTGCTTCTATATTTCTTTTAAACATAATATCTTCTGCAAAATTACCTTCTTGTCCATATCCTCTAAATCCAACTCTTATAAAGGCAAAATCTATGTTATCTTTTTTTACAAAATTCCAATTTATAGTTCCATTATATTGGCTCACATCTATTCCTTTATAATTTCTTTTATAATGTGGTACTATCCTAATTTTAATTGCTTCTATTCTTTTACTTTGTCCAACTGTTCCAGCCATCTCTCCATCTATATACCAGGCACTCCATCCTTTATCTTGAATATATACTTGATATTCTACTGTATAGTTCTCCATATTTTGTAATTTTATTTCAATAGCTTCTATTCTTAAGGCTTGTTCAGTTGTTCCTGCCATTTCTCCATTAGATTTCCAGTTCTGCCATCCTATGTTTTGCACATGTGTTCTATATAAAATTTTTGCATTTGATTGTGCATTTATTAAGCTTATATTTATTGCTTCAACTCTATATGATTTTCCTGAAGTACCAGACATTTGACCATCCATCACATATCCTTGCCATCCTACATTTTGTACATGACTTTTGTACTTAACATGCAAATTTTTATCTTTAGGAACAATTTTTATTTGTATAGCCTCTAATCTTAACGCTTGTCCTGTCGTTCCAGCTATTTCTTCATCTGTTTTCCATTCCTGCCATCCTACATTTTGTACATGTACTCTATACATTATAGAATAATCATCAGAGTCCTCTAGACAAATTTTTATAGCTTCTAATCTTAAAGATTTACCTTCTGTTCCAGCCATTTCTCCATTTTTCTTCCATGACTGCCAACCTATATTTTGAATATGTACTTGATATTTTATATTTAAATTATTTGATAATTTTATATTTATTCCTTCTAATCTTAGTGATTTGCCTTCTGTTCCTGCTGTTACACCATCTTGTACATAATTTTGCCACCCTATATTTTGTACATGGGTTCTGTATTGAACTTTTTCTTTAATTTCACTATTTATACTTTTATCATCCAGATTAGAATTATTTGTAGATTCATTATTATATGCTAATATAATTGTTGAAAAAGCATTAATTAATATAGATAATAATATTATTGCAAAAATTTTATATTTTATATTTTTCATTTTTCACCTCTATTATTTTATCTATATTAATTTTAATAGATTCTTGCCTTTAAATCAATAGGTTTTTATTATATGTTTTTTCCATTCTTTCTATTTTTTTCCTTATTTATTTCATACACAAAAAATGTTGTCAATAATATAAACAAAGTAATTGTTGTTACCATATTAGATAATATTGCACCTTTCATTTGCCATTTGCTTACACATATATTTGAAACTATTAATGCTATTATAGCTGTAATAATATAAGCCACTGTTGTTAATTTTTGTTTTCTTATTGTACTTAATGCATATAATATAACTGTTGATGATGCATAGAAAAATCCTGATACAACAAGTAATATCATTTCCATTTTAAATGGTGTTATCTCTATTCCATATATAAATGATAATAATGGTACTCCAAATAAAGCACATGCTATATCAATGCAAACAGTAGCTCCTGCTAAAATTAATATTATGCAAATAATTGATTTTATAAATTTAAAATATTCTCTATTATTCCACAAATCGCCAAATGGTTTTAAAAAAGGCTTTATTACAAATGCGCTAACCAAATTTATAACAAATGTAGGCATATATATTACATTAAAATATGTTTGCATTGTGTAATCTCCAAAATTGTCAATAGCATATTTTGTTGCATTTATAATATACAAACTTAAACATGTTGATATAGCAAGAGGAAAACATTCAGCTAAAATTTCTTTTATATGTAATTTATTAAATTTTATTTCAATTTTTTGCAACTTAGATAAAATTCTTACATCCCATATTAAAAATAATATTAAATTTGTAGCAACAAGTGCTACACATGATATAATTACATTTTTGGTTATCATATCTGCTATAAAAAACATTACTAGTGAACTCAAAACTCTTATTACCATTGATTTTCCGCCTAAGTCTAGTCTATCTCTTAATTGAAATTCGCCTTGGTAAGTTTCACTTAAATTATCTATTACTTTAAATGCTATTAGTGAAATACATATCCATAATTTTTCTAATGTATATCCACTGAAATTAACAAATATAATTCCTATTATCACCATACTTATTACTACAACGATCCTAGCTAATAAGTAGTCTTCAAATTTATACTTTCTATTTGTATCTGTTACTTGATAAATTCTAATTCCAAAATCTCCTATAGAATTTAATATTGTAGCTGTTGCAAAACTTATTGAAAACATTCCTGCTATTTCGGTTCCATTTAATCTTGTACAAAACATTAATAATATAGCACTTAATAACGATTCTACAAAACTACCTAAGGTATTCCATATTATTTCTGATTTTTTTACCATTTTTTCTCCTCTGTTCTAAAAATTTTGTTACTTTTAGTATATTATTTATATTTTATAGTTTCTGCTATTTTTTTAGTTGTTACATCCCATGAAAATTGATTTATTACTTTTTGTTTTATGTTTTCACCTAATTTTATAATTTCATCTTTATTATTTATCAACTTTTCAATTTTTTCTAAGATTTCATCTACTTCAAAACCACATATATATCCAATATCGTCATTTGATATAATTTCAGTTGTTCCTCCCATTGGTGTTGCTATAACTGCACATTTCATCATTCCAGCTTCTAATATTGATGTTGGTAATCCTTCTGAAAATGCTGATGGATTAATAAATATTGTTGTTCTGCCAAGTAGTTTTAATACTTCTTCGTGTGATAATTTACCTAAAATATTTATATTTTTTTCATTGCTATTTTCAGATATTATTTTTTCTAATATTGGGCCTTCTCCTGCTAAGTTTAGCTCCAAATTATCATATTTTTTTTCTAGTTTTTTAAATGCTTCAATTAATTTTAAAACACCTTTTTCTTCTATCATTCTTCCAACATATGTTATCACAGTTTTTTCTTGACTTTTATTTATATCGTTTTTATATTTTTCGCCTTCTGATACATCAATTGAATTATAAAATACTCCTTTAGCATCTATATCAAAATGTTTTAACCAGTCTGTGCATTTTTTAGAAACTCCATAAAAGTCTTTTATGTTTTTCTTTATGCTTTCAGTTAATTTATGTTCATAGACTTCTCCAAACTTATCTAATATTTTATTGTTTACTGTAAAATGTGTGCTTCCATGCTCAATTAAACAAGCTGGTATTTTATTTTTTGCAACAAATTTTGAAGCAAAATATGATGTTGTCCAAAATCTAGTTTGAATAATTGCTGAATCTATATTTTCATCTTCTAGCATTTTAAATATTTCTTTAAATCTTCTGTTTTTCTTATTAATTGGATATCTTTCTGCAAAAATTTTATATGTTGGTAATCTATATATTTTTGCATATTCTGTTTCTTCTATTTCTTTCAATTCTTTACTATATCTTGATGTAACAATTATTATGCGATATCCATTTTCATTTAGTTTTTTAGCTAGATTATATGTATATCTTTCTACTCCTCCTAAATGAGGTATATAATATCCTGAAAAAATTGCTATTGTTTTCATTTAAAATTCTCCTAATTATAATCTTCCAAATAAGAATAATACTCTACACATTATTTCATCTATAATATTTTGTCTAAACATTTTTGGGTAAAATACTTTTTTTATTGATTTTATAAAACTATATTTTATAGAGAATAAATCTATTATTTTCTTATTTTCTTTATTCAATTCTTTTGAAAATTGAACTTTATATTTATTAATTTGTTCTCTTATGTTTTTGAAATATTTTCCAAATAGAAATTTTTTAATTCTATAAATTTGTAATTGTATTCCAACTTTTCCACTAGGACTTACATTATTTCCTGTCCTTCTATATTCAACTGTAGCTTCCTCATCATATATCACTTTTCCAATTCCTGCTGATATCATATATGCCCACCAGTCGTGAAAACAAATATTATCTGTGCCAGAATTTAATATTTTTTCTGCTAATTTTTTATTAAAAACTTCTGTTATTCCAAAAGATAAACATTCTACTATTGAATTTTGAAAGCTTGTACCTTTTTTATTTATATTAGATTTATTCAAGAAATTTAAATTTTCATCACAATAATTAAATTCAGAAAAATACATTAATGGTATTTCTTGATTTTCATTTTTTAGTTTTGTAATTGCTTTTTCTATCTTGTCTTCATGCCATTTATCGTCTTGGTCACAATAAGCGAAAAAATCTGCATTATTATAAGCAAGCTGTAGACATTCATAAAAGCTTTTTACAACACCAACATTTTTCCCTTTTATAAAATGTATTTTGTTTTGTTTCTCATATTCTTCTAATATTTTTATTGTATTATCCTTAGAACCATCATCTCTTACATAAATTTCAATATTATTATATGTTTGATTTAGTAAACTTTCTATTTGTTCCTTAACATACTTTTCTCCGTTATAAGTAGACATACATATAATTATTTTTGGATTATTTTCTTTCTCCATTTTTTTCATACTCCTTTAAAGCAATGTAATGATCTAAATCTTTTATTTTTTCATTTAATTCTGTTATATGTATATTATCAATAAATAATTGTATTAGAAGAAATGCTATTAAAATTAAAAACACAAAATTTACTGGAGATACAAATCCTAATTTATTTGATAGCCATGCAACAGCATTAGAAAAGATACTCATTAATATTAAAATGATGCTTCCAGACATCCATGTTAAAGAATTAGCAACTTTTAATTTTGACTGTTTTATTTTTTTTACACATAAGAAAAATGATATAAAAGAACATACTATTAATATTATTCTTAATGTTATTGACATATTTTTCACCTCTATTTATTTATTTTTTCTTGTTATTGCCCTTATGAATAAAATTGAAAATATCATATTTACCATATATTTTATAGATCTAATTGGGTTTAAATAACTTTCTCCAAATTCTCTATCTTTCATTTCTACCTGAACTTCTTGTACTTTTAATCCTTTTTTCATCATATATACTAAAGTATCTGGTTCAGGAGTTAGGCTTGCATTTTTATTAAATTCCAATATAGCTTTTTTATTATATGCTCTCATTCCAGATGTTGGATCTTTTATTGTCTTGCCAGTTGTTAATTTTATATTAAAAGATATTAATCTACTTCCAACCATTCTAGCTGTAAATGGCTTTTTTTC
>CAKPQY010000045.1 GCA_934179885.1 uncultured Clostridia bacterium | reverse complement strand
CAGATTCTGCTTGAAGTAAATCTATCCTTCCATTTAGAAATGCCCTTTTAGTAAACTCCCCCGGTTCCGCAAGATTTGCTCCATTTTTTAAACACAATTCTAAAATTTTTCTTATTACAATATTACCACCATGAGTATTTATTTCGCACATATTCTCTGTAGTATAGCTCTTAGGAGCTTTAAAATATGATACTAAAACCTCATCGACAATTTTATCATTTTCAACTATAAATCCGTATTTTATTGTATATCCCTTAATATTTTCTATATTTTCTTCGCTCTTAGGCTTAAATATTTTGTTTAATACATCAAAACATTTATCACCACTCATTCTTACAATTCCAATTCCACCTATTCCGTGGAGCCGTAGATATTGAAGCAATTACATCCATAATTTTTCTCCTTATTTTTTATTTTTTCTACAACATTTTATCATATTATGTAAATTTTTAAAAGTATTTTTTAAATTTATTATAAATTATTAGTAAAAGAGGTTTGAAAAAAGCAAAAAATCAAAGGCAATATTACTTTTATTTTTAAAGTAAAATCTGACCTTTGACCTCCGATTTTTTATATTAAATTAATTTTTTTTCAAAGAAATAACAACTCTTCTTCTAGGCTCTTCACCAATACTTCTTGTTTCAACCATACTGCTATTTTGCAATTTTGTATGAATTATTTTTCTTTCATAAGCTTGCATTGGCTCTAAAGTTACTGATTTCTTAGTCTGTATTACAGTTTTTTCAAGTTTTTCAGCTAAATCTTCTAATGCTTTTTCTCTTTTTGCTTTATAACCTTCTATATCTAAAATAACTCTTACTCTGTTTTCTATACCTTTACTAGCAACAGCTGATAAAATACTTTGGAAAGCATATAATGTCTCTCCCCTATATCCTATCAAAAATCCTAAATCTTTATTATTTATGTTTACCTTTAATTCTTCCTTTGATGTTTCAACAGAATATTCTGCATTTTTTTGAACTTTATCTAAAAACTCTTTCAAGAATTTTTCTACATTATTTTTTGCCTTTTTTTGTTCTTCTATAGATAATTCTATTTCTCTTTTTTCTTTTTTTGCATAATTAACATCTTGTTTACTTTCTTTTACAGTTAATTGTACTTTTACTACTCTAGGTGTTAATATACTAAAAAAGCTTCTTTTTTCTTCATTTTCTAAAATTTTTATATCAACCATATTTTTAGAAACATTTAATTTTTTTAGGCCGTTTTCAATGGCTTCATTTGTAGTTTTTCCTTCTGAAATAATACTATTATCCATATTTAACATTTCCCTTCAAATATTTTAGTCTTTTACTATTTTATTTAAAATTAATCTTTCAACTATCATTACAATATTATTTACTAACCAATATAATGCAAGTCCTAATGGTGCTACAAGAGATATAGAAACAGACATAATTGGCATCATCCAAGACATCATTTTATTAGATTGTGCCATTGCATCTTCCATTTCATTTCTTTCTTCTTCTTTTTTGTCTTTATTATCAGTTATATCAATTACATCATCCTTTTTATCTTTTTTATTTTGCATTGATGTTGTAATTTTCATTGATATAAATGTTGAGATTATATAAAGAATTGGTATTATATAAACTGTCCAATCCCCTAAGTTTTGCTGTGGAATCTTACTTAAATCTAATCCACAGAATTGCATATTTAAATTAATTTCATTTAAAGTTTCATCTTCTGGGAATTTTTCTTTCAAATAGTCAACTTCTCTTATTATATCAATTTCTGAATAAGCATCACTTACAGCCATTCCATCACTTTTCATTTGTTGTACATATGTATCTAGCTGTGTCTTATCTATTTTTTCCATATATGTTAGTGGAAATCTAACCATATAAAATATTGATATTAATAAAATAAATTGAACAATAGAACTAAAACATCCACTAAATGGGCTCATATTTTCTTTTTTATATAAATCCATCATTTCTCTATTTAATTTTTCTGGATCGTTTTTATATTTAAATTGCAAAACCTTCATTTCTTCTTGAAGTTTTGCACTTTTCTTCATAGTTCTTTGTTGTTTTATTGATAATGGTAACATAATTAATTTTATAATTACTGTAAATAAAATAATTGCTAAACCATAATTTCCAACAAAATTATTTATAATATTTAATACATATCCAAAAATGTTTGCAAAAAATTGAAACATATATATTCCTCCTACTTATTTTAGTGGATCATATCCTCCTTTTGAGAAAGGATTGCATCTCAAAACCCTATATATTCCTAAAATTGTACCTTTAAATGCCCCATATTTTTCAATTGCTTGCTTTGTGTACTCAGAGCATGTAGGATAAAATTTACAATTTATGTTTTTACTTTGTAACCATAAAGAAATATTTTTTTGATAAAAATCTATAATTTTCAAAAGTACATTTTTCATTTTCCGCATATTTCCTTATATATATTCTTATATATATTTAATTATTATATATTTAATTATTTTTTATATTTGCTTTTTCAAAAATATTATTCATATCACTTTTTATATTCTCAAAAGTTGCATTTTTTATGTCGACTTTTTTCTTCCATAAAAACACTATACTTTTTCCATCTTTTATTTGTGATTCTAAAATTTTATAATTTTCTCTGATAAGCCTTTTTATTTTATTTCTTTTTACGGCTTTACCGGTTTTGGTACTTATAGCTAGTCCCAAAAAATTATAATTTTTATTATTTTCTTTTATAAAAGCTTCAATATTTTTTCCAGAATAATATTTTCCTTTTGATAAAACATTTTTAAATTCATAATTCTTTTTTAACATTTTTGTTTTTTTCATTAATTTTCTTCCCTTCTTGCTGGTAGAATTTAAATGAAAAAACTTAATTTAAGTTTTAATTATATTAAAAGGCAAGAATAAAAAATATATAAACTTGCCCTTTCTAAATATAAATTTCTTTATAATTTTAGGATTAATATAATATTTTAAGCACTTAATTTTTTTCTACCTTTAGCTCTTCTTGCTTTTAAAACGTTTCTGCCTGCTCTAGTTTTCATTCTTTTCATAAATCCATGTTCTTTTTTTTCTTGTTTTGTTTTTGGTTGAAATGTTCTTTTCAATTATAGCACCTCCTACTAGATTTGTTTTTATTAAATTCCATTACTGGAAATTTCATGCAATATAACAAGTATATCGATTATACAGTAAAAAAATATATTTTGTCAAGAGTTTTTCTAAAAAAGTATAAAAAAGAAATATGTAAACCTTTTTTGTGATAATTTTGTAATATTTTTGTAATAATTGTTAATTTATCCACAATGTGGAAAGTTTTTATCCACAACTAAAAAAAATTTTCCACAATTCTATTGACTTATCGACAATTTTTTTGTTATTATATGAATTACAAAAAAAAGAAGATTTTTTGTTGAAAAACAAATAAAAAAATGTTCGTATTTTTTTTGATTTTATTACTAAAATATTACAAAATTATCAACACCTGTGGATAACTTTGTGGATAAATTTAAAAAGAAAGGATGAAAAACATGACAATTGACAAAGATGAACTTTTAAGCAAATTAAAAGAATTACTAAAAGATGAAGTTTCAATAATATCATATGAAACTTGGATTATTCCTTTAGATATAGAAAGTATAAAAGATAATCATATTGTTTTTATAGTTACATCTGAATTTCAAAGAGATTTTATTGAAGTTAAATTTAAAGATTTAGTTTTTAACGCATTAAGGTACATAACAAACAAAGAATGGACTTTTTCTACAATAGATAAATCTAATACTGGTAAAGAAAATCAAGGACAAATAATATCTGATAAAAATTCAAATGTTTCTGACACAGAGTTAGAAAATAACCATCAAACATTAAATCCAAAATATACTTTTGAAACTTTTGTAGTAGGTAATAACAACAGATTTGCACATGCAGCAGCATTAGCAGTTGGAAATGAACCAGGAAAATCTTATAATCCATTATTTTTGTATGGAGGTGTTGGTTTAGGTAAAACTCACTTAATGCATGCAATAGGAAATAGAATATTAGAAAATAATCCAAAATCAAATGTTTTATATGTTACTTCAGAAAAATTTACTAATCAACTTATAAATGCAATAAAAGATAATAAAACAGAAATTTTTAGGAATAAATATAGAAATATTGATGTTCTATTAATTGATGATATTCAATTTATAGCAGGAAAAGATAGGGTACAAGAAGAATTTTTCCATACTTTTAATACTTTAAGGGAAGATGGAAAACAAATTATAATTTCAAGTGATAAACCACCAAGAGATATTGAATTTCTAGAAGATAGATTAAAATCAAGATTTGAGTGGGGACTTTTAGCTGATATTTCTTGTCCAGATTATGAAACAAGATTAGCTATATTAAGAAAAAAGGCCCAAGATGAAAACATAATAATAGATGATTCAATATTATCAGATATAGCAACAAAAATAGATTCAAATATTAGAGAGCTAGAGGGAGTATTTAACAAAATTGTAGCAAGAGCATCTTTAACTCATAGTCCTATAACAATAGAATTGGCAGAAAATATAATAAATGAATTTAAGTACGAAAGCGAAAAAGTAATTTCTTGTGATTTTATAAAAGAAACTGTTTCAAAATATTTTAGTATAGATAAAGAAGAGTTAGCTGGTAGTAAAAGGTCAAACGATATAGCTTTTCCAAGACAAATTGCAATGTACTTATGTAGAGAAGTTGCAGGTATGTCTTTTCCACAAATAGGAGCCGATTTTGGAAATAGAGACCACTCAACAGTAATGCATGGCTATAATAAAATATCAAAAGAAATAAAAGAAAAAAATAGTACAAAGTTAATTGTGGAAAGTGTGAAAAACATAATTACGAGTGAAAAAAAATAGAAGATTTCAAACAATAAAGTAGTATTTTTAAATTTATGTTTGTTAAAAAAACTGTTTGTAAAAAAAATTTCAAATTCTTCTTACGGAAGCAACACATTCGATATCCACACCTTATTGTGAATAACATGTTTATAAACTGTGTAAAACTCATTTATACACAATTATAATTTCTGATTGTGGAAAAAAAACAAATTTATCCACTAAATTATTCACACCAATTTTTCTAGGGATATCAACTTTCAACACAGTTTTCCACAGTTTCCACAGTACCTAATACTAATACTACTAAATATATTTATTATTTTATTATATAATTAAGGGAGGAACAAAAAATGAAAATAGTTTGTTATAAAGACAAAATCTTAAAAGCTATCAATTCCGTAGTAAGAGGTGTAGCTTCAAAAACAACAATGCCTATACTAGAAGGTATTTTAATTCAAACAAATGATAATGAAATAAAATTAACAACATATGATTTAGAAATTGGTATAGAATACATAATGGAATGTGATGTTAAAGAACAAGGAAGTACAGTAGTAAATGCTATAATGTTTAGTGAGATTATTAGAAAATTACCAGATACAGAAATTTATATAACTCTAAATGATAAAAATTTATTAGAAATAGAATGTGAAGGATCTTTATATAAATTAGCAACAATGAATCCAGAAGAATTTCCAGAACTTCCAAAAATAGAAGTTGAAAATTCAATAGAAGCAGAACAAAATACATTAAAAAATATGATTAGAAAAACAATATTTGCTGTAAGTTCAGAAGAAAATAGACCAATATTTACAGGATGTTTATTTGAAGTTAAACAAAATAAATTAAATATTGTAGCTGTCGATGGATTTAGATTAGCATTAAGAAGCATATATCTAAAAAATCAAACTAATGATTTTAGTGCGGTAATACCAGGAAAAACATTAAATGAAGTAAATAAAATATTATTAGATTCTTTTGAACCAGTAAAAATAGGAGTATCTAAAAATCAAGCTTTATTTGAAATGGATAATTGTAAAATAGTAACAAGAGTTTTAGATGGAGAATTTTTAAATTATAAAAATGTTATTCCAGAAAATTGGGAAACAAGAGTAAAAGTAAATAAAAATAATTTACAAAATAGCTTTGAAAGAATTAGCTTAATATCTGCATCATCTGTAGAAAAAGAAAAAAAATATCCAGTAAAAGTTAATGTAGATATAGGAAAAGTAGTAATTTCTTGTACAAACCAAACAGGTGATGCAAAAGAAGAATTATTTGTTTCAACTGAAGGTAAAAATTTAGAAGCAGGATTTAACCCAAAATATTTCTTAGATAGTTTAAAATCAATTGATGATGAAGAAATATATGTTGAATTTGGAACAAGTATTTCACCATGTTTAATAAAATCAACAGAAAATAAAGACTATGTATATATGATTTTACCAATTAGATTAAAAGAAGATTAAAAAAAAGATATCCACAATTTATTAATAAATTGTGGATAAATTAATTAAAAATTAATTTTTAATTAATTATAAAAAATAGAATAAATTAGAAAAAAATAGAAAAAAAAAGAATAAAATAGAAAAAAATAGTTTATAAATTGTGGAAAAATGATTTAAAAAATAAAAAATATAAAAAATTAAAATAAAATAGAAAAAATTAGAATAAAATAG
>CAKPQY010000044.1 GCA_934179885.1 uncultured Clostridia bacterium | reverse complement strand
GCCAAAAGGAATTGTTTGAAGGACAAGAAGCAAGAGATCAAATATTACTAGACTTAAAAAGAGGACAAGAAGAATTATTCAAAGGTCAAAAGGAATTGTTTGAAGGACAAAAAGAATTACTTGGAAGAGTAGAAAATTTAGAATATGGACTAAAAGATACGAACCAAGAATTGAGAAGTTTAAGTCAAACAGTTGCGAAAATTGAACATGAACACGGACATAAACTACAAATTTTATTAGATGTAGTTACATCATATCCAGAAAAATTTGATTCAACAGAAAAAAATTTAGATTTACACGAAAAAAGACTAAATAAGCATGATGATGAAATCTATTATTTAAATTCAAAAGTTCAAGCGTTTTAAATTTCCAAAATAAACCCTATTGAACTTTAATATTCAATAGGGTTACAATTTTTAAATTCTAAAAATATATTTAAATTAATTATTTCACAACAATATTATAAATTTTATTTTTAACATATATTTCCTTAACAATAGTCTTACCATCTAATTTAGAGTCGATAGCCTCATGAACCTTAGATTTAACAGATGATTCATCTTCATCTAAATTAATAGAAATAGTAGCCTTTAATTTTCCATTAAATTGAATAGGTAAAGTAATTTCATCATTAATAGTTTTTATTTCATCAAATTCAGGCCATTTTTCATAAGCTATTGTACCGTTATGACCTAATGCGACATTCCATAATTCTTCTGTGATGTGAGGTGCTACAGGATTTAATAATTTTAAAAATCCTTCAGCATATTCTTGTGGGAATATATCTTCTTTATTAACAGCATTTATAAAAATCATCATTTGAGAAATAGCAGTATTAAAGTTCATATTTTCATAATCATTAGTAACTTTTTTAACTGTATAATGGTAAACTCTTTCAAGATTTTTGTTTTCTTCAGTTTTAATTTTATTAGATTCAGTATATAATCTCCAAACTTTATCTAAGAATTTTTTAGAACCATCTATACCATTAGGATCCCATGGCTTAGCAGCATCTATTGGTCCCATAAACATTTCATAAACTCTTAAAGAGTCTGCTCCATATTCTTTAACCATGTCATCAGGATTAATAACATTTCCTTTTGACTTACTCATTTTTTCACCATTTGTTCCTAAAATCATACCCTGATGGCGAAGCTTTGCAAAAGGTTCCTTAACGGGAGATAATCCTTTATCATACAAGTATTCATTCCAAAATCTAGAATATAATAAATGCCCAACTGCGTGTTCTGGACCACCTAGATATAAGTCAACAGGCATCCAATGTTTTAATAATTCTTGATTTGCAAATTCATCATTGTTTTTAGGGTCTATGTATCTTAAGAAATACCAGCTAGAACCGGCACTTCCTGGCATAGTACTTGTTTCTCTTTTAACTGATTTTCCTTCAAACGTAGTATTAACCCAATCTGTAGCTTTATCTAATGGAGAATCACCTGATTTTGATGGACTATAATCTTCAAGTTCAGGTAGAACTAATGGTAATTCATTTTCTGGCAAAATATAACATTTACCATCTTCATCATAAACGACAGGAAGTGGTTCACCCCAATAACGTTGTCTTGCAAAAATCCATTCTCTTAATTTATAATTTACTTTTCTATTTCCTATTTTTTTATCTTCTAGCCAAGCAATCATTTTATTAATTGCATCTTCTTTATTTAAACCATTTAAAAATTCAGAATTAATATGTAATCCATCACCAATAAATGCTTCTTTTGAAATGTCTCCACCTTCTAGTACAGGTATGATTTCAATCCCAAATTTACTTGCAAATTCATAATCTCTTTGATCATGTGCAGGAACAGCCATAATAGCACCTGTACCATATGTAACTAAAACATAATCTGAAATCCAAACTGGAATTTTTTTACCATTTACAGGATTTATTGCATAACTTCCTGTAAATACACCAGTTTTATCTTTATTTAATTCTGTTCTTTCTAAATCTGATTTAGAAGCAGCTTGTTTAATATAATCTTCTACAGCTTGTTTTTGTTCTGAAGTAGTTATTTTTGATACTAATTCATGTTCAGGAGAAAGAACACAATATGTGGCTCCAAATAAAGTATCAGGTCTTGTTGTAAATACTGTAAAATCTAAATTATCTGAATCTGCAATTTTAAATTTAACTTCTGCACCTACTGATTTTCCAATCCAATTTCTTTGAATTTCTTTTGTTGATTCAGGCCAATCTAAATCATTTAAACCATCTAATAATTTTTCAGCATATTTTGGAATATCTAAAACCCATTGTTTCATATTTTTACGAACAACATGGAAACCTCCCCTTTCACTTTTTCCATTTATAACTTCATCATTAGACAAAACGCAACCTAATTCTTCACACCAGTTAACAGGCATTTCAACTAATTTTGCTAAACCGTCTTTATATAATTGACTGAAAATCCATTGAGTCCATTTATAATAATCTTCATCGCATGTAGCAAATTCTTTATCCCAATCAAAAGAAAAACCAAGCATTTTTAATTGCCTTTTAAAAGTTTCAATATTTTTTCTAGTAAATCCAGCTGGATGATTTCCTGTTTTAATTGCATATTGTTCTGCTGGAAGTCCAAACGCATCCCATCCCATTGGATGAAGAACATTGTATCCTTGCATTCTTTTCATTCTAGAAACAATATCTGTTGCTGTATATCCTTCTGGATGTCCAACATGAAGACCTTGTCCTGATGGATATGGAAACATGTCTAGTGCATAATATTTAGGCTTTGAAAAATCCCATACATCTGTATAAAATGTTTTATTTTCTTCCCAATAATTTTGCCATTTTTTTTCTATTTCACTAAAATTATATGACATATTAATTTCTCCCTTCGGCGTTTAATTTATGAATAGTATTATATAACAAAAATATAGCACTTTCAAGGTTTTTTGCTAAATTTTAAAATACTACTTTAAAAATAAAATATATTATGATAGAATTCAAAACAGGTGATAGAAGTGGTAGTAGATGTAGAAAAAGCAAAACAAGAATTTAAAGAATATGTAAAAAACTACAATCCAGAAGATAAAAAAATAAAAATAAAAATAGCTCATATTGAAAGAGTTTCACAGATAGCAAAACAAATAGCTTGCCAACAAAATTTAAGTAAAGAAGATATAGAATTAGCTGAATTAATAGGATTATTACATGATATAGGAAGATTTGAGCAAGTAAGAAAATATCATACATTTGTTGACAAAGATAGCATAAATCATGGAGAATATGGAGTTAAATTATTATTTGGAGATGGATTAATTAGAAAGTTTATTGATATTGATAAATATGATAATATTATAAAAACAGCAATATTGAATCACAATAGGGCTAAAATAGAGGATGGGCTAGGAAAAAAAGAAGATCTTCATGCAAAAATAATTAGAGATGCAGATAAAATAGATATATGCTATATATTAACAGTAGATGATAAAAAAGCAATATGGGAAAGTGAAGATTTATCAAATGATAAAATAACAGATGAAATATATAGAGAATTTATGGAAAACAAAATAATTAACTATAAAAATAGAAAAACCAGTGCAGACATATTAGTTAGCCATTTTGCATATATATTTGATTTTAATTTTTGTCAAAGTTTACAGATAATTAAAGAAAATAAATATTTAGATAAACTATATAAGAGATTTATATTTAAAGATGAGCAAACTATGAAAAGATATAATGAAATATATGAGACAGCAAAAAAATATCTAGAAGAAAAAGGATGATAAAATGGGCAAAAAATTATTAATAACAGAAAAGCCATCAGTAGCAATGGAATTTGCAAAAGCATTAAAAATAACGCAACCAAGGAAAAATGGATATATAGAATCAGATGAATGGATAATAACTTGGTGTGTAGGACATCTAGTAACAATGAGCTATCCAGAAAAATATGATGAAAAACTAAAATTTTGGAGACTAGACACACTTCCATTTATTCCAAAAGAATGGAAATATGAAATAATACCAAATGTGCAAAATCAGTTTAATATAGTACAAAGCTTAATGCAAAGAGAAGATATAGAAAAAATATATAATGCAGGTGACTCAGGACGTGAGGGAGAATATATACAAAGGTTAGTTTTAATGATGGCACATCCAAATCCAAATGCAAAATTAAAAAGGGTTTGGATAGATTCACAAACAGAAGAAGAAATATTAAGGGGAATAAGAGAAGCAAAAGACCAATCAGAATATGATAGCTTATCAGATAGTGCTTATTTAAGAGCAAAAGAAGACTATTTAATAGGAATCAATTTTTCAAGATTATTATCAATAACACATGGAAAAAGTCTAGCAAGTAAAATCAATGAAGAAAAAACATCAATTTCAGTAGGACGTGTTATGACATGTGTTTTAGGAATGATAGTGTCAAGAGAAAGAGAGATTAGAAATTTTGTAAAAACAAAATATTATAAAATAGTTGGTGAATTTGGAGATGAAAATTCATCATTTAAAGCTGAATGGAAAGTAAATGAAAAATCAAAAGTTTTTGAATCACCATTGTTATACAATGAAACAGGATTTAAAGAAGAGAAAAAAGCAAGAGATTTTATAGTTTCACTTCAAGGAAAAGAAGCAGAAATTAGTGAATTAAAAAAATCAAAACAAAAAGAAAATGCACCATTATTATTTAACTTAGCTGAAATTCAAAATGAATGTACAAAAAGATTTAAAATAAAACCAGATGAAACACTAGAAGTAATCCAAAACTTGTATGAAAAAAAATTAGTAACATATCCAAGAACTGATGCAAGAGTATTATCAACAGCAGTTGCAAAAGAAATCTCTAAAAATTTAAATGGAATTGCAAGAGGATATAAAGATGAAGAAATTCAAGGATATATAAAGAAAATGGTAGATGAAAAATATCCAACAAATAATTTAGCAAAAACAAAATATGTAAATGACAGCAAAATAACAGACCACTACGCAATTATACCAACAGGGCAAGGATATGAGAATTATGAAAAATTGCCAGAATTACATAAGCAAATTTATAAATTAATAGTAAAAAGATTTTTAGCAATTTTTTATCCACCAGCAGAATATAATAAAGTTCAAGTTACTATAAATGTAGAGAATGAAACTTTTTATGCAAGTGGAAAAGTTTGTGTGAATTTAGGGTATTTAGAAATAGCAAAATCAAATGAAATGAAAAAGGAAAAAGGACAGCAAGAATCCACAGATAATGAAGAAAATGTGGAAAAAACAGATGATACAAATTTAGAAATTTTAAAGAATTTAAAAAAAGGACAGAAACTAGTTGTAAGAAATTATGAAACAAAAGAAGCAGAAACTAATCCTCCTACAAGATATAATTCAGGTTCTTTAATTTTAGCAATGGAAAATGCCGGAAAGCTAATAGAAGATGAAGAACTCCGTGAACAAATAAAAGGAGCTGGAATTGGAACAAGTGCTACAAGAGGTGGAATTATTGAAAAACTAGAAAAAATAAAATATATAGATATTAATAAAAAAACACAAATTGTTACTCCAACAAATAAGGGTGAGATTATCTATGATATAGTAAATAGCTCTATGCCAGATATGCTAAACCCAAAACTTACTGCAAGTTGGGAAAAAGGATTAGATATGGTTGCTAAAAAAGAGATTAAACCAGAAGTTTTTATGGATAAATTGGAAAATTATATTAATTCTAAATTTAATAAATTAGTTGTGAAAATGTAATAAAAGGAGGAAGGAGTAAATTGCAGTTGCAATTTACTCCTTCTTGCTAGCAGGAAATCGGAAGTGGTGGTACATGATAGTTTGCACTATAGAACACACTATAATCACCAAGGATTATCACTTCCTTAGTTCCCGGATCAAGTGATAATTTATTGCAGAGCTCGTTGAAATTTTTTGACTTTTGGTATAAAACACAACAGTCCAAATTTCCAAAACGCTCTTTAATAAAAGTAATTAACTTATCCCTTTTTGCAGAACAAGTTGGTAAATCGGGAAACATAAGGTCAATAGCCTTATGACAAATTTCTTCAGAAATTTCCTTCCGCACATGAGGTGTTACAATAGCTGTCGACATAATTTGTCCTCCTTAAAAGTATTTATGCATTAATTATAACATATTTTTTTATAAAAAGCAAAAAATGTATATAATAATAAAAAAACACTTCCATTTAACTTAAAAATATAGTATAATATATAAGTCAAACAAACAGGAAAATAAGCTAAAAAACATTATAATCCAGTGACTTGAGAGGAATGAAATTAAAAATGAATACCATAATAGGAGAATTAGGCAAATCAAAAAAATTTGTAGACCTAAGCAAACAAATAGAAAAAGAAAAAAGCCCGATATCAATATCGGGCTTAACTGGCGTTGGAATGTCAGAAATCATTTCAGCAATAAAAGGATATAACAAAAAGCCAATTTTACTTGTAACATATAATGAAATACAAGCAAAGAAAATATTAGAAAACATAAAAACATTTGAAACAGAAAATGTAGTATTATTCCCTAAAAAAGAAATAGTAACATATGATTATGTGGCAGAAAGCAAAGACTTACCATATGAAAGAATAGAAACATTAAACAAAATAAATGAAAAAAAGAATCTAATAGTAGTAACAACAA
>CAKPQY010000043.1 GCA_934179885.1 uncultured Clostridia bacterium | reverse complement strand
GATATTTTAGCAAAAAGGATTGTGCTGCTTATAAAATTGGTGGAAAATATTTGAATGGTTCACCAATTAGGCAGGATTATCTTGAAACGGCTATAAGATGGATAAGTAATGATGATGTTGAGGAATATATGGCAAAACATCAACATGAACCGAATGCAAATGAGTTGTGGTTATATTTTCAAAAAGTGATTAATTGGGTGCAAGTTGTATTTCCACATCACAAAAAGGAAATGAATATACAGTAAAATATGATGAAACTACAAATAAAATAACTTTTGTAACAACAGGAACAAATAATTTGGTTGCATATGATGGAACAACATTAGATTCAGATACTATAGAATTAGAATGTACAGTTACAGCAAAACCAAATTCTAAAAATCAACAAATATTAACAAATGTTGCTTGGATAGCTGAACAATATGATGCAGAAGATGATATAACTATAACAACTGAAATTGGTAAAGATAGAGATTCTGAACCAGCTACAGCACCAAGTGTAGATAAAGACAATATGTCAAGTTATATAGGAGATAGCAACAATAAAACAGATTTGACAGATTCAACATATTATTATAAAGGACAACAAGATGATGATGATTTTGAAAAATTAGTATTAGAACCAGCTGCATTTGATTTAAAATTAGTAAAAAGAATAGTAGAAGTAAATGGAACTAAAGTACCAGAAAGAATAGAAAATGTAGATATAACAGCATTAGCAAACGGAACAGCTACAACAGCTACATATACTTTAAACAAAGAACCAGTAGCTGTAAAAAAAGGAGACATAGTAAAATACACATTTAGAGTATATAATGAAGGTGACTTAGATGGATATGCTTCAGAAATAACAGAAGATATACCAGCTGGATTAGAATTTGTTTGGTCTGAAAAAGCTGAAGCTGAATTAAAAGCAGATACAACTTTAACAGAAGAAGAAAAGAATGCAATAAAATATAATCAAGGAATATGGGACATAAAAACTGTAAATTCTGCAACAAATAAAGTAGAATTAATAACAACAGATTATCTAGCAAAAGGAAAAGGTGCAGAAATATCATCTGAAGGTGCTAACTTAATAAAAGCTTTTGATGCATCAAAAGAATATAAAAATACAATAAATGATAAAAACCCAGATTATAAAGAAGTATCTGTATACTTAAAAGTAACAGCAAAAAATATAACAAATAAAATAATAAGAAACGAAGCTGCTATAACAAAAGATACAGATAGTGATGGAGATGAAATAGACGACAGAGATTCTAGCACAGATAAATGGATTAAATATGAAGATGATGAAGATTATGACAATGTAATATTACAATCATTTGATTTAGCATTAAGAAAATTTATAATAGCAGTAAGTGATGATACTACTATAGAAGATGTAGAATATTTAAAGAACTCAGATGGAACATATACAAGAGCACCAATAGTTGATACATCAAAATTAAATACTACTGATAAAAATGGAAAATTAATAACAACAGCAACATATAATCATACAAAAGAACCAGTAGAAGTATCTAAAAATGATTATATAGTATATATGTTAAGAGTATACAATGAAGGTGATATTGCAGGATATGCAAGTGAAATTAAAGATCATTTACCAGAATATTTAGAATTTGTTGATGGCAAATTCAATGAAAAATATGGATGGAATGTATCAGAAGACGGAAGAACAGTAACTACTACATATTTAAATAATCATTTAATAGCAGCTACAACAACAGAGGATGATGGAACAATTGTATTATCATATAAAGAAGTTCCAATTATGTGTAAAGTAAAAGATACAGCAAAATCTTTAGAAAAAATAACAAATATTGCAGATATAACAGAATATAAAGACGAAAATAAACAAATTGTTACTGATAGAGATTCAAAACCAAATAATGTAGTATTACCAGTAGATAGTGAATTACCATCATATAAGGATGATGAAACAGGAGAATATATACCTGGTCAAGAAGATGATGATGACTTTGAAAAAGTGGTAGTAAGAACATTTGACTTAGCATTAAGAAAATGGGTAACACAAGCAATTGTAATAGAAAATGGGCAAGAAACTGTAACAGATACTGGTCATAAAGCAGAAGATGATCCAGAACAAGTCGTAAAAGTTGAAATCCATAGAAAGAAACTAAATTCAGTAACTGTTAAATTTAGATATTCAATTAGAGTAACAAACGAAGGTGATGTTGCAGGATATGCAAAAGAAGTTACAGATTATGTACCAGAAGGATTAAAATTTGTATCAGAAGACAACCCTGACTGGAAAGATGAAGGAAATAATGTAATTTCAACAAGAAAATTAGAAAATACATTATTACAACCTGGAGAAAGTGCAGAAGTAGAAGTTGTACTAACATGGATAAATGGAAAAGATAATTTAGGATTAAAAACAAATATAGCTGAAATATCTGAAGATTATAATGATAAAAATATTCCTGATATAGACTCAATTCCAGATAATCAAGTTCCAGGAGAAGATGATATTGATGATGCACCAGTATTGTTATCAGTATCAACAGGTCAAACAAGAATTTATTTTACATTAGGATTTGTTATATTAATAACAATTGCAAGTGGAATAATTCTAATTAAAAAGTTTGTATTATAATTTAAAATGAGGGATTAATGGGGACAGTTCTCCAAATCCCTTTTTATATTTGTTCAAAAAAACCAAAACTTAATTTTTAAAATAGTTTACTTTTAAAAATGCTTATGTTATAATTTCTTTGTAAAAATACAAAAGTAAATAGAGGTGTAATATATGAATCAAATACTTTCAACAAGTATGCCAACGGACAATAAGAAAAAAAATAGAAATGTGCAGCCTATTGCAATAGGAAGCATACTAAAATTTTTTGGTGTAGCAATGCTAATATTTGGAATATTTTTAATAGGAATAGGATTTTATGCAACATATGAAAATAAAAATTATAAGCAAGAACAAAATATAGAGCCAACAATTTCTATCGAAAATAAAACAAATAATGTAATTATGTTAAAAATTACGCATAAAAAGAATATAGCTAGGGTCGAATACAACTGGAATGGTGGAGAAAACACAGTTGTAAGTGGAAATAACGGAAAGTATCTTGAGAAAAAAATAAGTATACCTTCGGGAACTAATACTTTACATGTTTTAATTGTAGATGAAGATGGAAAAGAAATGACATATGAAAAACAATATAAAATTGAAAGCAATATAAATATTGAGGTTTCAGGAAATAAAATAAAAATAACATATGAAGGTGATACAACAATATTATATATGACATATAGATGGGATGAAGAAGAAGAAAAAACATTAGAGATAAATAATACATCTATTGAAGAAGAGATAGACGCAATAAAAGGATTACACACATTAACTGTAATTGTTGTTGATGAAAATAATAATACTGATATAAAACAACAAAAAATAAATGGTGTTTCAAAGCCAAAAGTAAGTGTTAGCGTCGATGAACAAAAAGAACACTTTGTAATTCAGGCATCAGATGATGAAAAACTTTCAAAAATTGAATTTAGATTAGACCAAGATGAAAATCAAGAGTTTGTACTAAATTTGGAAGAAAAAGATATGAAAGAACTACAATATGTATTGCCAGACAGTTTGAAATTAAAAGCAGGAGAAAACATAATAGAAGTAACAGTATATAATTCTAATGGTGTTAGTGAAGAAACAGGTATAGTAAAATTTGTAAAAGAATAGTACTGAAAAATGAAGTGCAAGAGATAAAGCAGAGGAGGAAAAATGATACAGGAAATTTATATAATAGATGATGATGAATCTTCAATATTGGTATTTAGAGAATTATTTAAAAATGATCCTGAATATAAATTTATAAGTGTAAAATCAGACCAAATAAATATTGCTTTAAAGAACATACCATCTATAATAATCATTAATGAAGATGCAATAGATGTTGATGTGATTGAGTTATGTAAAAAGATAAGAAATGATGAAGATAATAGTATAACTCCTATAATTGTGGTTTCATCTAATTCTGATAAAGAACATAGAATAAAAATATTAAAAGAATCAGTGGAATATTATATAAAAAAGCCAGTAAATGCTCAATATCTTTATTTTACAATAAAGAATTTAAGCAGATTACTTACTATAAATAGAAGAATTAGTCCACTTACAGGATTACCAGGAAATGTACAAATACATGCAGAATTGAAAAAAAGAATATCTAATGGAGAAGAATTTTCTGTATTGTATTTAGATTTAGATAACTTTAAAGCTTATAATGATGTATACGGATTTTTAAAAGGTGATGAAATTATAAAATTTACTGCTGATACAATAGTAAGATGTATTCATTCACACATTCCTGAAGGTTCATTTGTTGGACATATTGGTGGAGATGATTTTGTTGCTATAATTCCTTCAATACATTGTGAAGAAATTTGTCAAAGTATAATAGCAAGTTTTGATGCTGAGGTAACTAAATTTTTTACTGAAGAAGATAGTGAAAATGGTTATATAGAGGTTGCGAATAGAAAGGGTGTAATAGAACAGTTTCCTCTTACATCAATTTCTATTGGTGTTGTTGAGGCTGATAAAGGTAGATTTGCTAATATGCTAGAGATAGGGGAAGTTGGTGCTCAGGTAAAGCATGTGGCTAAATCTATAATGGGAAGTAGTTATGCTATTGATAGAAGGAAAAAATAAATAATTGATAAAATTGCAGATGTAAAAGTTTGCAATTTTTTTGAATTTTAATTTATTTTTTGTAAAATGTTATGTTATAATATTTATTAATAAAATAATAAGGGGATATTAAATGGAACTAATAGATGTAGTAGATGAAAATAATGAATTAACAGGTCAAGTTGAGGAAAGATGGATAGCATATGAAAAAGGATTATGGAGAAGAACCGTTTCTTGTTGGATAATGAATGAAAAAGGAGAAATTCTTTTACAAAAAAGAACTGCAAATAAAAAAAGAAATCCTAATAAATGGGCTAAAACTGGTGGACAAGTAGATGCAGGAGAAACTGTAGAAGAGGCAATATTTAGAGAAGTAAAAGAGGAATTAGGAATTGAAATTTCTAAAGAACAAATTAAAGTAGAAGATGTTCATAAAAGTGATGATAAAAATAGGAGATTTGCTTATAATTTTATTTTTGTAGTAAATTATAAAATAGATGATTATATATTGCAAAAAGAAGAAGTTGCAGAAGTTAAATATGTTACAATTGAAGAGATGGAGTTGGCTAAAAGTAATAATGATTTAAATTATACTTTTTGTAATTGGGATAATGATGATTTTTGCAGAGAAATGAAATTGTTAAAGGATAAAAGAAAGTATGTTTTAGAAAATTATTAAAATATAGATTAAATATTATATAGAATAAAAACTTAAAAAATAAGAATAAAATTAAAAACTCTTAATATTTTTTATTAAGAGTTTTTTTACGACCTAATAAAGCCGGAAAGGGGAAAAAGATGATAGTAATTAATAAAAAGAAAATTAGTATTGTTGTAATTTGTTTATTATTAGGAATATTTGCATATTCTTATGAAGGAACGAAAATTGATTTAGATCAAGAAGTACAAGAAACAGCATCAACACCTGTTTCAGGAAAAGTAATTGTTGTAGACGCACGGACATGGCATTCCAGATGAAGGAGCGCAAAGCAGTAGAGGAACTACAGAAGCGGAAACAAATTTAAAAATTGCTTTAAAATTACAGAATTTATTAGAGCAAAGTGGATGTACAGTTATTTTAACGCGTTCTGATGAAAATGCTATTTATGATTTGGATAAGAATACCTTAAGAGAAAAGAAAATATCAGATATTAGAAATAGAGTAAAAATTGGTAATAGTTCTAGTGCAGATATTTTTGTAAGTATTCACTTAAATAAAATACCACAACAACAATACTGGGGATGGCAATGTTTTTACAATAGCAAAAATGAAAAAAGCATTAATCTAGCAAAGAAAATTCAATCAAATCTAAATGATGCGATTCAAAAAGAAAATAAAAGGGTTGCAATGAAATTAGATACAGTTTATATTATGAAACATGTTGAAATACCAATATCAATTGTTGAATGCGGTTTTTTATCTAATCCAGAAGAAGAACAACAATTGTTAGATGACGAATATCAAGATAAACTTGCGTGGGGAATTTTTAATGGAATAATTGATTATTTTAATGAATAAAATCTTTTAGGTGATTATATGTTTTTTGTGTTTAGAAAAGATAAAATTTATGCGTATTTAGTATCGGTATTAACAGTGGTAATGTTATTTTTTGCAGCAAGTAACATTAATTTTATGGATGGAGAAACTGTAGAGACATCATCTAACTCGAATAAATTGTTGCCAATATATAATGTAAAAACAGAAGAAAATAAAATAGCACTAACGATGAATTGTGCATGGAATGCAGATGATATTGATAAAATATTGGAAATATTAAAACAAAATAATGTAAAAATAACATTCTTTATGGTGGGTGACTGGATAGATAAATATCCAGAGTATGTAAAAAAGATAAATGAAGCGGGACATGAAATACGGAAGTCATAGTAATACACATCCGCATGTAAATAATTTGAGTTATGAAAAAAATATAGAAGAGATAGAAGTAAGCAATGACAAAATTGAAAAAATAATAGGAAAAAGAACAAATTTATATCGTGCACCATATGGGGAATATAATAATACTGTTATTAAGGC
>CAKPQY010000042.1 GCA_934179885.1 uncultured Clostridia bacterium | reverse complement strand
CCACCATATGTTTCAATTCCTAATGATAATGGTGTTACATCAAGTAATACTAAGTCTTTAACATCTCCTGATAATACACCACCTTGAATAGCTGCACCAATTGCAACACATTCATCTGGGTTTATTCCTTTGTCTGGTTCTTTTCCAGTTATTCTCTTAACAACTTCTTGAACAGCTGGAACTCTTGTAGAACCACCAACTAATAATACTTTGTGAATATCATTTGCTGTTAATCCTGCATCTTTTAATGCTTGGTTAACTGGTCCTGCTGTTGCTTCTACTAAATCATGAATTAATTCTTCAAATTTAGCTCTTGTTAATGTTACATCTAAGTGTTTTGGTCCTGTTGAATCAGCTGTAATAAATGGTAAGTTGATTTGTGTTTGTTGCATACCTGATAATTCTATTTTAGCTTTTTCAGCTGCTTCTTTTAATCTTTGCATTGCCATTTTATCTGTTTTTAAGTCAATTCCATTTGATTTTTTGAATTCATCTACTAAGTAATCGATAATTGCGTTATCAAAGTCATCTCCACCTAAATGTGTGTTACCACTTGTAGATAAAACTTCAAATACTCCATCACCAATGTCTAGTATAGAAACATCAAATGTTCCTCCACCTAAATCATAAATTAATATTTTTTGGTCTTGTTCTTTATCCATTCCATAAGCTAAAGCTGCTGCTGTTGGTTCATTTATAATTCTTAAAACTTCAAGTCCTGCTATTTTACCAGCATCTTTTGTTGCTTGTCTTTGGCTATCATTGAAGTATGCTGGAACTGTGATAACTGCTTGAGTTACTTTTTGTCCTAAATAATTTTCAGCATCTGTTTTTAATTTTTGTAATATCATTGCTGATATTTCTTGTGGTGTGAATTTATCACCTTCTATTGTAACTTTATCTGCTGTTCCCATTTTTCTTTTGATTGATATAACAGTATTGTCTGGATTTGTAACTGCTTGACGTTTTGCTATTTGTCCTACTAATCTTTCACCATTTTTGTTAAATGCTACTACTGATGGTGTTGTTCTGTTTCCTTCAGCGTTTGGTATAACAACTGGTTCTCCTCCTTCCATAACTGCTACACATGAGTTTGTTGTTCCTAGGTCAATTCCTATAATTTTTCCCATTTTAAAATTCCTCCCTAAAATTTATTTTATATTTTTAAATTTAATAACTATTTATTTAAAGTTTGAATGTTAGAAGTTAGAGGTTAGATTTTTTCTCTAATTCCAATTTTTTATCATTGAATATATCATTCTGCACAGAATATCATATTTTTTATTTATATTAATATATTCAGCATTTAAAGTTATAGATGTTGCTGCTCTTCTAATTTGCCACAACAACCATACTATGCCTAATAACCCTATGCCCTATTTTGTAGCCCTTTCTATACTCTTGAACAATTTCCTTCTCACCTTTTGAATCATCTTGAACACTACTAACAGCTTCATGTAATTCTGGATCAAAAGTCTCTCCAAGAGCTTTTATTTCTTCTACTCCTTTTGATTTAAGTACATCTTGAAATTGTTTTAGCACAAGTTCAATACCTTTTTTATAATTTTCATCTGATGTTTCAACTTTTGCTGCATTTTCAAGATTATCTAATATTGGAAGTATTACTTCTATTATGTCTCCTAAAATTGAATTATATAATCCTTCTCTTTCTTTTTGACTTCTTTTTTTATGATTTTCAAATTCTGCTAATATTCTTTTGTATCTATCTGTTAGTTCATCTAATTCTTGTTGTTTTGCTTGTAATTCATTTTTTTCTGATACTTGTTCATTTTGAATTTCTTCTTTTTCTAATTCTTCTTTATCTGCCATTTTAGCCTCCTTTTTTTATTTAGAGGTTGGAGGTTGAAAGTTGGAGGTTAAATGTCTAACTTCTAACTTCTAACATCTAACTTCTAATATCTAATCTTCAACATCTTTTAACTTTTTATTAATATATTTCATAACTGAAATGACTTTTGAATAATCCATCCTTTTAGGTCCTATTATTCCTATCGTTCCTAAATCTTTATTTCCTACTTTATGTTTAAAAGTAACAATACTAAAATCTTTAAGTTCTTCTTTATCATTTTCATCACCAATGTATACATTTATATCTTTTGCAAATCCTGAATTTAGTATGTCTGTCATTAAATCTTTTTCATCTAGTATATTTACAAAGTTTTTAGCAACTGATAAACTATTGAATTCTGGCAATTCAAATGCTTTGTTAGCTCCTTCTAAGTATATTTTTTTATCTTCATCCAATATTTTTTTTATCTGTCGTATTATTGGTTTTATTACCTTTACGCTATATTTCATTTCATTTATTAAATATTCTTCTAATGGAACATCTATTATATCTAATGGTTGACCTTTTAATTTTTGATTAAACATATAATTTATTGTTTCAACTTGTTTTTCTGCTATGTCTTCATCAAATTTTATTATTGTTTCTTTTATCATTCCTGTATTTGTTAAAATTATTGCCATTAGCATTCTAGATCCTAACAAGACAAATTTCATTTCTTCTATTAGTAAGTCTTTGTTACTTGGCCCTATTGCTACTGTTGTATAATGTGTAATTTCGGAAATTGTTGTTGTTGCAATTTTTGTTAAATCATCAATTTCATTGACTTTTGTTTCCAACTTGTCACTAATATATTTAATTTCCTCTAAGCTTATATCGTCATCTTTTAATAATTCGTCTACATAGTATCTATAACCTTTTTCAGATGGGATTCTTCCACTTGATGTATGTGTTTTTTCTAGATATCCTGCTTTTTCAAGGTCTGCCATTTCATTTCTTATTGTTGCACTACTATATTGTAATTCTTCATTATTTGTTAATGCATTTGAGCTTACAGGTTCTGCTGTGTTTATATATTCTTCTACTATTGCTTGTAGCACTTTCTTTTTCCTATTATCCAGCATTTTATCACCTCTTTTAGCACTCTTTTATTTTGATTGCTAATCTTGTTATATATTATACCCATTTTTAGCACTTGTCAATACCTTCTGCTAATTTTTTTTGTGAATTTTTTGTGAACGATATTAAAGAAAAGGACATGATTAATATTATGAAAAAAAATATAAAGGTCAACCTTTATATTTTAAGGCTAACCTTTACATATACATTTTATCGTTCATCTTCAAATCTACCTTTTTTCTGAATCTCTTCTTCTGAACTTTTTAATTTTTTTATATCTTTGTTTTCTGGTTCTTTCGAATTATTTCTTACTTTTTTTAATCTATTAGATAAAACATTTTTCTCATCCAAAATATATTTTATATCCTGTTTGAATACTCTTTTACTTTCTTGCAAATTTGCTTTCACATTTTCATTTATTTCAAATTCTGACATTCCTAGAATCATTTGTTCTAAGCCTTCATCCATATAATTTTTAATTACAGCATATTTGCCAGTATCATTTTTTTGCAACATTCCATTATATTTATTATTTAAATATATAAAATATAACATATATTTTTGTTCAATTAACTTATCTCTTGTATATTCATATATTTCTTTATCAACATTATCAGAGTCTTTTTCAAAATCTGATATATATTTATCGATTTGTTTAAATACAAAATCATCATAAAATTTACTTTGTGACATATATGACAATATATATCCTTTTTCTTTAAATGAAAATTCTCCTATTGGATTTTTAATTTGATTTCTTATTGATAAATACATTAAATTAGCATTTTGTAAATCATATTCTACATTTCTCAATGTTTCACATTTTGTACCTTTATATATGCCTGATAAGATTTCACCTTCATCGTTATCATAAGTTATATATCTTAATTTTATATAAGACATTTCTAGATATTCCTTTAAATCTTCAATAATACTATCCATTGAACTGTTAGGAATTTGCATATCTAACATTTTCGCAGATACTATCCCGTCTATATTATTTTTAGCGTCATAAAAAGTATTAAATGCTTCTATATTTTTAGATATACTTTTTTGTAATTCTCTATATTCTTTCTGCACTCTTGTAAATAATGTTTCTAAAATTTTATTTTTCTCAATTTGTTCTTTTGTAATTTTCTTACCATTCATTTCAGCTATTGCATATTCTGATAAATATGATGCAATTTGATGCATCATTTCCATTATTTTATCCATCTCTTTATACATTTCAACATCCATTTTATTAATACCCCTCTACTTAAAGTTAAAATTTATAAAAAATTTAACAGTAAATTTTATGAATTAATTTTCATTAATATATCACATTTATTGTATTTTTTCAATAGCTTTACATAATTTTTTATTCTTTATCAGTCAAGTATTTTTGATTTTTTTATTATATTTACTTGAATTTATTCAAATTTTATTATACTATATATAAAAGTAAAAATGAGATATACACAGGAGGTAAAAAATGCCAAGAAAAACAAAAGAAAATGAAGAAATAAAAGAACAAATAAACACTACCAAAACAAAAAAAGTAACAAGTACAAAAAAGACTGATAAAAAAACTGTTACTTCTAAAAAAGTAGCACCTACAAGCAAAAAAGCAGCTTCAAAATCAACAAAATCTGCAACAAACAAAAAAACTGTTTCAAAGTCAAAAAAATCTACAACAAGTAAAAAGCAAACTAAACCAGTACTAGTTGAATATTATGATTTACCACAAAAATATAATCAAACAGTAGTTAAAGTTTTAGCCCAAACACCAAAAACACTATTTATTTATTGGGAAATTTCTGATGATGATATAGCTAAATATAAAAAACAATATGGAGAAAACTTTTTTGAAACAACAAAACCTGTTTTAATTGTCCATAATGATACATTAAATTATAGTTTTGAAGTCGAAATAAATGATTTTGCTAATAGCTGGTATTTACACGTAAATGATAGTAAATCAGATTATAGAATTGAACTTGGTAGACGTCCTATTTATAATAATGAAAATATTAAAGAAAATTATATATATATATCTTCTTCTAATGAAATCGAATCACCTAATGACCATATATTATTTAATAATTCACAAAAGATGGTTTATTTTAGAAATGTTAAAACAAATCAAGAAATTCAAAAGCCTATTTCTTCTCTTTCATTTATGAGAAATATGGGAAAAATTTATGATATCTATGATTTATATCAAGAGTTGTATAAAAACGAAGATAACCTTGAAAACTTATCAAATCCATCTTCACACACATCATCTCAATTCAAATAAAAAAAGAAGGGAAGAATTACAATGCAGCAAAAAAAAGGTTATGTAAGTTTTGTATTACACGCACACTTACCATTTATACATCATCCAGAAAGCGATGATTATTTAGAAGAATCTTGGTTATATGAAGCTATTTCTGAAACATATATACCATTACTTACAAATTTTCAAAAATTAGTTGATGAAGGGGTTAATTTTAGAATTACAATGTCTATGACACCACCTCTTCTTTCTATGTTAGATAATAAATTATTACAAAAAAAATATATTAAATATCTTAAAAAAATGATTGAGCTTTCAGAAAAAGAAGTTGTTAGAACTGCTAATGACGAACGCCTAAATAAGTTATCTCATTATTATTTAGATAGATATTCTAATGACTTGCATCTATTTAAAGATGTTTACAATTGTGATTTAATTAGCCAATTTAAACATTTTCAAGATATTGGTGTGTTAGAGATAATTACATGTGGTGCAACACATGGATATTTCCCAATTTTATATGTAAATGAAAAAACTGTTAAAGCTCAAATTGCAGTTGGAGTTCAAACTTATGAAAGATATTTTGGAAGAAAACCTCGTGGTATTTGGCTTCCTGAATGTGGCTATGTTCCAGAAGCTGATAAATATTTAAAAGAATTTGGAATTGAATATATTATTACTGAATCACATGGAATTTTATATGCAAATCCTACTCCTATTTATGGAACTTTTGCACCTATTGTATCACCTGAAGGAGTTGTAGCATTTGGTCGTGATATGGAATCTTCAAGACAAGTTTGGAGTTCTATAAATGGTTATCCTGGCGATTTTAATTATAGAGAATTTTATCGTGATATCGGTTATGATGCTGATTATGATTATATAAAACCATATATTGCACATAATGGTGTTAGAGTTCATACTGGTATTAAATATTACAGAATTACTGGAAAAACAGAACAAAAAGATTACTATAATTTACAATGGGCAAATGATTCAGCTGAAAAGCAAGCAGGTCATTTCTTAGACTGCAGAACTAAGCAAATAAATGATTTAGCTCCAAATATGGACAAGCCACCTATTATTTTATGTCCTTATGATGCCGAACTTTACGGTCATTGGTGGTATGAAGGGCCATATTGGTTATATATTTTATTTAAGAAAATTTACTATGATGACTGCAATTTTGAATTAATTACACCATCAGAATATATTGATAAATATCCTGAAATCCAAGTTGCTTCTCCTTGTCGTTCTAGCTGGGGTGCAAATGGTTATAGTGAAGTGTGGCTTAATCAAACAAATGACTATGTTCATAAACATTTGCATGTTGCTGGTGATAGAATGTGTGAGCTTGCTAATTTGTACCCAGATGCAAAAGGTTTAAAGAAAAAAGCTTTAAATCAATGTGCTAGAGAATTGTTACTTGCTCAAAGTAGTGACTGGTTATTTATTATTACTAATGGTACTATGGTTGATTATGCTAAAAAGCGTATTAAGGACCATATTGGTCGTTTTACTAAATTGTATTATCAAATTAAAAATGATGAAATTGATGAAGATTTCTTGAAAGATATTTCTAAAAAAGATTGCGTTTTTCCAGATATTGATTATATGAT
>CAKPQY010000041.1 GCA_934179885.1 uncultured Clostridia bacterium | reverse complement strand
TTTGGCGGAGAGGGTGGGATTCGAACCCACGGTACGCTATAAACGCACGCCAATTTTCAAGACTGGTGCCATAAACCAACTCGACCACCTCTCCATTGGTTGTCGCTATGTTCAGCGACAGTATATATATTAGCATTTTTAAAAAAGTTTGTCAATACAATTTGTTTATTTTTTCGTAATTTTTTTCGTAAATTTTTACTTTTAAGTTGTTTGTATGTTATAATTTATCCGAAACTTATCTTGCTTTATACAAATTATTAGAATTTACAGCTTTTTCTATAGCTTCAACTTCTTCATTAGACAATGTATACTTAGAATTACCCTTTTCTACTGGTTTTGCATAAATATTAGACATTTCTCTAGAATAAATACCATTAAAAACAATTCCATTATTTTTTTCATCCAATAAAGCAACAGCAAAACTTAAGTCACTACCTGTATCTTTAAAAGCACTATATCTTACAATTCCTACTTTTTGAATACATTTAGATATATCTTCATCTAAATTTTTACAAAAATTTGTTATTTCAGCATTTTGCTTTTCAACTCTATCTACTTTGTACATAAAATTTTCTAAATCTTCTTCTAAATTCTTACTGTTTCCCAATTTGCTCATGAATTTTTTATATCTATTATTTAATTTTATATTACTTATTAATACAGCTATAAAGCCTATTAATAATATTATTGTAATTATACTTAAAATAAATAGATAACTATCTGTCTTTAAAAATTCTAAAATTTCTTGCATTTAAACACCTTCCTATTTCATTAATTTTAGTATTCTCTCTAAATCCTCATTTGATGCATATTCTATAACTATTTTTCCTTTTTTCTTTCCTGGATTTAGTTTAACTTTTGTACCAAAAAATCCTTGAAAAGTGTTTTCAATGTCTTTATATAAAATATTTACTCTTTTTAATTCCTCTTTTGATATTTCTTTTTGATTTATTTTTTTGTTTCTTTGCTCTATTTCCCTAACCGTAGAACCTCTTTCTATCATGTCAACAGCTGTCATATATTGTTTTTCTGGGTCTGTAATTGCAAGTAATGCTTTGCAATGTCCTTCTGTTAGTTTACCTTGTTTTGCAAATTCTAAAACTCTTGGGTCTAGATTTAAAATTCTTACAGTATTTGCAACAGCACTTCTACTTTTTCCTAATTTTTTAGATACTTCTTCTTGTGTTAGTCCATAAGTCTCCATTAAATTTTTTATTCCTAAAGCTTTTTCAAATGGATTTAAATCTTCCCTTTGTATATTTTCTATTAGGGCTATTTCGTTATTTTTTCTATCATCATCTTCTCTAACAATTGCTGGTATTTCTTTTAAACCTGCTAATTTGCAAGCTCTCCATCTTCTTTCTCCAGCAATTATGCTATAATATCCATCTTTTTCTGTTACTATAATTGGTTGTATTAAACCATATTCTTTTATTGATTCAGCAAGTTCTTCTAACGCTTCTTGGTTAAAATTCTTTCTTGGTTGATTTCTGTTAGGTTCAACTTCTGTTATTTTTAAATTTTTTAATACATCATTTTCTTTTTGTTTCTCTTCTTCAGGTACTGGACCAAATAATGCATCTAATCCTTTTCCTAATCCTGTTTTTTTAGGCATTTGTATCACTTCCCTTTCTAAAATTATAACATGTGTTTAGCTTTCTTTTCCATTTCATTTATTTTTAAAAATTCTTTTGTGAATTTTTCATACATTTTTGCTCCTTTTGATTTTGGGTCATATTCAGTTATTGGCATTCCATAACTTGGAGCTTCACTTAATCTAACATTTCTTGGTATAACTGTTTTATATACTTTATCATTAAAATATTTTTTTACTTCTTTTACTACTTGATTAGAAAGGTTTGTCCTTGCATCATACATTGTAAGTAGTGCACCTTCTATTTCTATATTTTTGTTTAAATGTTTTTTTACTAAATTTATTGTATTTAGTAGTTGTCCTAATCCCTCTAATGCATAATACTCACATTGTACAGGTATTAAAACGCTATCTGAAGCAGTAAAAGCATTTAATGTAATTAATCCTAATGATGGTGGACAATCTATTAAAATATAGTCAAATTCATCTTTAACTTTTTCTAATTTTTCTTTTAATCTTTGCTCTCTTGACATCATAGAAACAAGTTCTACTTCTGCGCCTGCTAAATTTATATTTGATGGACATACTAATAAATTTTTTATAACTGTTTTTTCAACAGCTTCATCAATTTCAGTTTCTCCAACTAATATATCATATGTTGAAAATTCAACATCTTTTTCTGCTCCTACTCCACTTGTTGCATTCCCTTGAGGATCTGCATCTATTAATAATACCTTTTTTCCTTTTTTAGCAAGCATTGTACTTAAATTTATTGTTGTTGTGGTTTTTCCAACTCCACCTTTTTGATTTGCTACTGATATTATTTTTCCCACAATATTGCCCCCATTCTTTATTGTTAATATTTACTTATTAATTCGTTTTATTTATATATTTATGATATACAATTATTAAAAAAAAGTCAATGTTTTTTCAAGAAATATTTTTAAAAAAATTACTAGTAGTTACACTTAAAAGCTTATTTATTTAGAGTAATCAAAATTTGATAATATATAACTAAAAATATTTTGCCAAATGTGATTGAAGAGTATCTTAAAAAATATTAAATTGCGTGGTTGATGGTGTGCAAAGTTGGAGAGGCTCAAACACGCAATTTTAGATTTTTTTAGAGTTCGTATTAAACCGAGGAAAAATAATTTTAGTTATATATTATCAAATTTTAACGGCTTATTTTTAAACTATAAATATCAACAAAAAAGAACCTCTATTCCAAAGGTTCTTTAGCAGGCATTCCAGCCTTTCTAGGATACTTATTAGGAGTATTCTTCATCTTATCTATAATAATCACATTTCTAGAAATATCTGAATTAGGCAATTTAAATTCATCTATTTTACTAATCTTTCCACCCAACAAATTTATTGCATTCTTACTATTAGTAATTTCTTCTTTAACATCATTTCCTTTCATGCAAATGCATTTTCCATTCACTTTAGTAATAGGAATTAAATATTCTGAAAGAGTAGTCAAATTTGCAACAGCTCTAGCTGTAACATAATCAAAACTTTCTCTATATTTTTTATCTCTTCCAAAATCTTCTACTCTACTATGTACAGTACTAATTTCTTTTAAATCTAATTTATCTATAACTTCATTTAAAAAATTTATTCTTTTATTTAAAGAATCTACTAATGTTACATTTAAATCTGGTCTATATATTTTTAAAGGAATTCCAGGGAATCCTGCACCTGTTCCAACATCAGCTATAGTTTTGTTTTTTTCTATGTATTTATTTATTGTTAAGGAATCAATAAAATGTTTTAATATAACTTCTTCTGGCTCAACAATAGCTGTTAAATTAATTTTTTCATTCCATTCCAAAAGTAAATTCATATAATCATAAAATTGATTAATTTGTTTATCGTCAAACTCTATATCTATTTGTTTTCCATAATAGCACATTAATTCTTTAAATTTTTCTTTTTCCATCTTAATTCCCCAATTCCTTATTTTTTATTAACTTGTAAATAAATTAAAAGTACAGAAACATCTGCTGGTGAAACGCCTGATATTCTTGAAGCTTGGCCTATTGAACGTGGTTTAAATTTATTAAGTTTTTGTCTAGCTTCTAGGCTTAATCCATTTATTTGCTCATAATCTATATTTTCTGGCAACAATTTATTTTCTAACTTTTTAAACTTTTCAACTTGAGCCTCTTGCATTTTTATATATCCTTCATATTTTACTTGAATTTCAACTTCTTCTTTTTCTTGTAATGTAAGTTCTGGTCTATTTTCATCTATTGGCTCTAATTTTTCATAATCTAATTCTGTCCTTTTTAATAATTCAGACATTTTTGTTCCTGTTGTCAATTCTGATGTGCCATATTTTACTAGTAATTCATTTACTTCTTTAGTTGGCTTAACTACTGTATTTTTTAATCTTTGTATTTCTTTTTCAATATTAGCTTTTTTATTTAAGAATTTTTGATATCTTTCATCTGAAATTAATCCAACTTGATGTCCTATTTCAGTTAATCTTAAATCTGCATTATCTTGTCTCAAAAGAAGTCTATATTCAGCTCTTGAAGTCATCATTCTATAAGGTTCATTTGTTCCTTTTGTAACAATATCATCAATTAATACTCCTATATATCCTTGGCTTCTATCTAATATTACAGGCTCTTTGCCTTTTATTTTTTGAGCAGCATTAATTCCAGCAATTAATCCCTGACATGCAGCTTCTTCATATCCAGATGTTCCATTAGTTTGACCAGCCATAAATAGTCCGTCTATTCCTTTATATTCTAATGTTAATTTTAAATTAGATGGGTCTATGCAGTCATATTCAATAGCATATGCAGACCTTGTAAATTCTGCATTTTCTAGCCCAGGTATTGTATGATATAAAGCAATTTGTACATCTTCTGGTAAAGAAGAACTTAAACCTTGAATATACATCTCATCTGTGTCTAATCCAACAGGTTCAACAAAAGCTTGATGTCTAGGTTTATCACTAAATCTAACAACTTTGTCTTCTATAGATGGGCAATATCTAGGGCCTGTTCCTTCTATTTTTCCGGCATATAAAGGTGACCTATGCAAATTTTCTCTTATTATTTTATGTGTTTCTTCATTTGTATAAGTCAAATAGCAGTCAACTTGTTGTAAATCTTTTATTTCGTCTTCAAAAGAAAATGGAACAACATTATCATCTCCTTTTTGAACTTCCATCTTACTAAAATCAATGCTTCTTTTATTAATTCTTGCAGGAGTTCCTGTTTTAAATCTAACTAAATCCACTCCTATTCTTTTTAGAGAATCTGATAGCTTATTAGCTGCTGCAACACCATCAGGTCCACTTTCTTCAGAAAATTCTCCCATAAATATTTTTCCTTTTAGATATGTTCCTGTAGCAACAATGACAGCTTTTACACCATAAATAGCACCAACGGCAGTTTCTATCCCCACTACCTTGCCGTTTTCAACTTTAATATCCACAATTTCTCCCTGTTTTAAAAATAGGTTTTCTTGTTTTTCTAAAGTATGTTTCATTTCCATATGATATTTTTTTCTATCTGCTTGTGCTCTTAAGGAATGAACTGCTGGTCCTTTAGATGTGTTTAACATTTTAATTTGTATCATAGTTTTGTCTATGTTTTTCCCCATTTCACCCCCAAGTGCATCTATTTCTCTTACTAAATGTCCTTTTGAACTTCCTCCTATATGTGGATTACATGGCATATTTGCAACTGCTTCTAAGCTTATTGAAAACACTAAAGTTTTCATTCCTAATCTAGCTGCTGCTAAGCCTGCTTCACATCCTGCATGACCTGCTCCAATAACTGCTATATCATAGTCTCCAGCGTAATAACTCATTTTATTTTCCTTTCCTTATGAAACAGAAATCCGTGTTTTTTTTATTTTAAAAAATATATTTACTAAATAGTTGAATTTTTATTTTGTCGATTTTTGTCGAACTCGCCCATTTCAACATCTTTATAGATATTTTTGTATAATTTAACCAAGTAGTTTTAACTATTAGTTCTACTTTTAAATTTTATGTTCACTTTACTGTTTGTTCGCCTTTCTGTTTCTCATTTTTTATTAATTTTTTTTAAATAATCTAATTATATCAATATTAAAAATTAAATTTCTATTGGTTATAATTTATAACCCTTATTTTCGTTTTATTTCTATTTTTTGTCTTTACATTACAAATTATACTCTTTTAATATAAAATCGTCTTATTTTAGATTTTGAAGTCAAATTTGTATAACTATTTTCCTAAACAGAATTTAGAAAAAATTTCATTTATTATATCATCAGTTACAAACTCTCCAGTTATATTTCCTAAATCTTCTAAAATGTCTTTAATAAAAATTGCAATTATATCTATTGGCATATTTTCATTAACTGTGTCTCTTGCCTTTTTTACATTTTCTATGGCTTTAGAAATTAAATTTTTATGTCTTAAATTTGTTATAATAACATCATTATCTATATTAATTTCATCCAAACTAAACATTTTTGTAATTACAGAGTATAATTTTTCTAATCCGTTTCCATTTAAAGCTGAAATTTTTAAAACATTATCTGTAATATTTTTAAATCTAGCATCATTTTCATTTAATACACTATTTAAATCTGCTTTATTTAATAAAATTATGGATTTTTTATCTTTTATAATATCTAAAATCTTCATATCCTCTTCAGATAATTCTTTTGAACCATCAAAAATTGCTATAACTAAATCTGCTTCTTTAGCAATTTCCTTTGATTTTGCAATTCCTATTTTTTCAACTTCATCTTTAGCTTCTCTAATTCCTGCTGTATCTATTAATTTTAATGGTATTCCTTCAATATTAACAAACTCTTCAATTGTATCTCTTGTAGTTCCTTCATATTCTGTTACAATAGCTCTATCTTCTTTTAAAATAGCATTCAACAAAGATGACTTTCCAGCATTTGGCTTACCTATAATTGCAGTTTTTATGCCTTCTTTTATAAGTTTTCCATTATCAAAACTTTTTTCTAAATTTTCTAATTTTATTTGAACACTATCTAACATATCTGCAATTTGCTTATTGGTCACATCTTCTACATCATATTCTGGATAATCTATTGTAACGTTTACATTTACCATTACATCTAAAATTTCTTGCTTTATCTCCTTAATTTTTTTAGATAAAACACCTTCTAACTGCTTTATTCCAGTATTTAGCTCTCTTTCAGATTTAGCATTTATAACATCAATAAC
>CAKPQY010000040.1 GCA_934179885.1 uncultured Clostridia bacterium | reverse complement strand
TATTAGAATTATTATATGACCATAAACTATGTGCAGAAATAACAAAAAAAGCAAAAAACAAAGTAAGAAACGAATACAATTGGAGCACAATATCACAAGACACACATTTTGCGTATCAAAAAGCAATATGTCAATCAATGGCAGAAAAACAAAAAAGAGAACTTGAACAAGAAAAAGCCAAGAAAACTAAAAAAGCCAAAAACACAGAAAAAGAAATTACAAATTTATTGGACTTCAAAAAAAGACACGCATATGCATAAAATGTCCCATTGGGGACGGTTCTTTTTGGGACATTTTAATATTAGCATAAATATTAAAATGCACTAAACAAAGAATTGTCTTCAATGGAATTTTTATTTAAAAAAATTTCAAAAATTCTACAAATTTAGCACAAAAAAGGTGTATAATTAAGTTAGCCGTTAGCGAGGAACGAGCGTTACGGATAACTTACAAAAAATTTATGTAATAAATTTTTTGTATCATAAGAAACAAGCCGTTGAGTGCGAAGCGCGATTACGGACATCTTACAAAAAACAAACTATTAGAGAGGAAAAGAAGAAAACATGGAAAAAGAATTTAAATCAGGATTTGTAACAATAATAGGAAGAACAAATGTAGGAAAATCAACATTAATAAACCTACTAGTAGGAGAAAAGGTAGCAGCAATAGCAAACAAAGTACAAACAACAAGAACAGCAATAAAAGGAATAGTAAACAGAAAAAATTCACAAATAATATTTACAGACACACCAGGAATTCACAAACCAAAACACAAACTAAACGAAACAATGGTAGAAACATCTTTTGCAACAATACCAGATTCTGATATAGTATTATTTATAATAGAAGCAACAAGTGAAGAAATAGGAAAAGGAGATAGAATAATATTAGACAAAATAAAAGAATCAAAAAGAAAAACAATTTTGATAATCAACAAAATTGACTTAGTTAAAAGAGAAAAACTACTAAATTTAATAGACATCTATAGTAAAGAATACGATTTTACATCAGTTATTCCAATATCAGCATACCAAGAAAAATATAGAGATATCATTTTAGACGAAATAGAAAAGAACCTAAAACCAGGTCCAGCATATTATGATATAGAAGAATATACAGATCAAACGGTTCGCCAATTGGCAGAAGAAACAATAAGAGAAAAAGCATTAAAACTATTACAAGATGAAGTACCACACGGAATTTATGTAGAAGTAGAAAAAATGAATTTGAGAAAGAATAAACAAGGTGAAGAACTTTACGATATAGAAGCAACAATTTATTGTTTAAGAGACTCTCATAAGGGAATAATAATTGGTAAAAATGGTGAAATGCTAAAAAGAATAGGAAGAGCAGCAAGAATTGATATGGAGCAAAATTTTGGAATAAAAGTAAATTTAAAAACATGGGTAAAAGTGAAAAAAGATTGGCTTGATAATGATTCAATTGTTAATAAATTTAAATTGAAATAGGTCAAAAGGGACGCCCTTTTTTGACACAAAATGTATAAAATTATAAAAAATGCAAATGATAAATTAAAGGTAAAACTTTAAGAATGGGAGATGAAGCAGATGATTAAAAAAATGGCATGGGATGCATTTAAAAATACAGGAGATATAAATACTTTTTTGGAGTATAAGGAGATAGAAAATTTAGAAAAAGGAATTGAAGAAATACAAGATATACAAAAAAATACTAATATAAATATTCAGAATATTGATAATGAAAGATAATAATTTTTATAATAAATGAAAATTATGAATAAAAAATAATAAAAGGAGAAAACGTTAGTAATAAAAACTAACACATACTAACAAAATGGCAAATATAAAATTAAATGGGATAGTGATTGCAGAAAATAATATGGGTGACTATGATAAAATGCTTACAATATTAACACCAAACTATGGAAAAATATCATGTGTTGCTAAGGGAGCACGTAGGCCACAAAGTGCTCTTTTAGCCGGCACACAATTATTCTGTTTTGGCGAATATCTAATGTATAAAGGAACTAATACATATCATATAAACTCATGTGAGACTATAGAAATCTTTTATAATTTAAGAACAGACTTAGATAAATTAAAATATGCAATACATATAAACAAAATAATACAAGATGTAACAGAAGAAAATGAGAATTGTTACAAAATTTTACAATTATTTTTAAATACATTATATACAATATCAGAAACGGACAAGGATAAAGATTTTGTATTAGGAGTATTTAAACTTAGACTTTTATGCATTTTAGGATTTACACCAAGAGTTTTGAAATGTACAAGTTGTAAAGAAGAAAATAATTTGAACAAATTTAGTATAAAAGATAATGGCTTTAAATGTGAAGCTTGCGGTAGACAAGACAAATCAGCATTAGATATGAGTGAAAGCACAAAAAGTGCAATTTTGTATACTATTTCTGCGCCTCCTAAAAAATTGTTTTCCTTTAGTTTAAAAGATGGAAGCTTGAAAGAATTTGAACTAATAACCAAAATTTATTTTAATGAGAAATTAGAAAAAGAATATAAATTAGAAGAACTATTTTAAAGCCCCTCTTTTTTTAAAAAAGTACTTGCAAAAAATAATAATAAAATATATAATTAAGTTAGGCAAAAGTAAAAAAGAAGGGAGCGATTTTTATGAAAGTAAAAATTATAGGAAAAGAACTAAAGATAACAGAAGCAATAAACGACTATGTAGAAAGAAAGCTAGATAGAATCGATAAATATTTTGAAGATGCCGAAGCAGACGTTACTTTAAAAACAGAAAAAAATGTACAAACAGCCGAAATTTGTGTATTAGCAAATGGAGAAAAATTCAGAGCTGTAACAGAAGACAAGGATATGTATGCATCTATTGATAAAGATATAGACATATTAGAAGGACAAATAAGAAAAGCAAAAACTAAAAAAGAAAAAATGATGAAAGATGCAAGCATTAAAACAATGGAAGTTGAAAAAGACAAAATTGCAGAAATATCAAATGAAATAATAAAAACATCTTATTATGAAATAAAACCAATTACTCCTGAAGATGCAGTTTTGGAATTACAAGCTCATCCAACACACAATTTCTTAGCTTTTATTAATGTTGAAACAGGAAAAGTAAATGTTATACATAAATTAAAAGATGGAAGAAATTATGGCTTAGTAGAACCAGAAGCATAAATTATGATTTTATATAAAAAAGGCAGGAAATCAAATCCTGCCTTTTTATTTTAAATACATACTAATAGTATATTTTTAAAAGTATAAAAAAACAAAATTTAACTTTCTACCTTCAATCATTAAGAATAAAATTCTGTCAGTATATCAAAAAATGACTAGTTTATTTCATAGAGTTTTCAACTTGTTGTATCATTTTTTTAACCATGTTACCACCTATTCTACCAGCATCTCTAGCAGAAATATCTCCGTTGTATCCATCTTTTAAATTAACACCAACTTCACTAGCAACTTCATATTTGAATTTGTCTAAAGCTGTCATAGCTTCTGGAACTAATTTTTTATTTGAACTGTTTGCCATAATAAATTCACCTCCTGCAAATATACATTTCTAGAAAAAAACATTTGCTTTTTCTAATACTATCATTTGCAAATTTAGAAATAATAAACAGGAAATTTTTACAAAAAATTATTGCCGAAAAATTGAAAAAAAATAATATTTATGATATAAAAATTTAGGAAATAAAATTGAAGATTATAAAAAATGTATAAAAAAGAAAGGATTTTAACTAAAATGGAAGATGTGGTACAAAAAGGACAAAAATGTCCCAAAAAGAACCGTCCCCAATGGGACATTATAGCAGTTGATTTAGACGGAACGCTGTTAAATAAATATGGAATGGTAACTGAAAATACAAAAAAAGTAATAAAAGAAACAATAAAAAATGGAACAGATGTAATAATAGCATCAGGAAGGCCAATAGATTCAATAAAAACAATAGCAGAAGAAATTGGTTCAGAAAATTACTTCATAGCAGGAAATGGCTCTTTAATTTATGATATCAAAAAAGATGAAATTATATACGAAAAATATTTAGACAAACAAAAAATTTTAGAAATAATAGAAATTTGTGAGAATAATAGTATTTCCTATAATATATATACTGAAGAAACAATACTAGCAAAAAAATTAGAATATAATGTTTTATACTATTATAAAGAAAATTTAAAAAAAGAAGAAAAAAATAAAACGAATATAACAATTGTAGAAAATATGAAGGAATATATAAAAAATTCACAAAACGAAAAATTTTTAAAAGTTACAATATGTGATGAAAGTAAATCTATATTTAATTCAATAATAAGGAAACTAAGAGAAATACCTAATATTGATGTTTTAGATGTTGGACATATGTCTAGAAAAACGATAAAACAAGGGACAGAAGAAGTTGATATAGAATATTATTATACTGAAATTTCTTTAAAAGATGTTGATAAATGGAATGCAATACAATATTTAATTGAAAAGTTAAATATAAATAAAGAAAATGTAATTGCAATTCGGAGATAATATAAATGATAAGAAAATGATAGAAAACGCAGGTCTTGGAATAGCAATGGGACAAAGTACACCTGTGGTAAGAGAAATTGCAGATTATATTACAGAAAATAATGATAATGAAGGTGTAAAAAAAGCAATTGAAAAATATTGTTGATATAAAATATTACATTTGTATTACAATTATATTAACTTTTTATTACACGATGGCATTTTGTTGATTTCAATAATAATTTGATGTAAAATGTAGTAAGAGATATATAAAAGGAGGAATTTGTAATGGCAACAAATCCAATGCAAAGAAAAGCAAGAAATTCATTTTTATTAGGAGTATTATGTACATTAGTGATAGCAGGAATAGTAATAGCACTTTTAATACTTCAATTAAAAAATTATAAAGAGAAAGAGGCTGAAGAACAAGCAAATAGTGTTAGAGTATGGGTATTATCACAAGATGTAATATCTGGACAAGTGATAACAACAGATATGCTAGTTCAACAAATTACAAACAGAACTTTAGTACCAAGTAATGCTATAGGAGATATGTCAATATTATCAAACTATGCATTATCTGATAAAGAAGGAAATGAAGTAATAACAGAATATAAAAATAATATAGCAACATTATATTTATATAAAAATGGGACAAAATATGAAATAAAAACAGAAGATGGAACAGGAAGTTATTATATAGAAAAAAATGGAAATAAAGAATATATAGAACTTTCAGAAGATCCTATAATAGCTAAAGTAAATATGAATAAAAATTCTATTATAACAATAGATATGATTTCTAAATCAAATGAAAAAACAACGGATGATTTAAGAAAACAAGAATATAATATGTTAGTATTACCAACTCAATTAGAAACAGGAGAATATATTGATGTAAGGTTAGCATTACCATCAGGACAAGATTACATAGTTGCTTCTAAAAAACAAGTTGAAATACCACAAATTAATGGAGTAGATTCAGAAGATACTATTTGGCTAAAATTGACAGAAGACGAAATTATAACAATGAATAATGCAATAGTTGATGCATGCAGAACATTAGGCTCAAAACTATATGTAACAACATATACCGAAGCAGGAATACAGGATGCAGCAACACCTACATATGTGCCTTCAAATGAAGTTATGCAATTAATAGAAAAAAATCCAAACATAATAGAGGAATCAAAACAAACTTTAATTAAGAGATATTTTGAAAATTATGAAAGAGTAAGAAATGGAAATATAAATTCTTTAATTAATAGTAATGGAGAAGAAGGAAAAGAAAATTTAAAAACAAAAGTTGAAGAAAGTATTACAACAACTAAAGAAAACAGAAGAGAATATCTAGAATCTTTGGGTGGAAAATACTAAAAACTGAAGGGAGAATATATATGAAAAAAATAGGATTTATAGGTGCTTACGACAAGACAGACATGTTATTAAATATAGCTAAAATATTGACAGCTATGAATAATAAAGTGTTAGTAATAGATTCAACAATAAATCAAAAAACTAAATATATAGTACCAGCTATAAATCCTACGGTATCATATATAACTTCTTTTGAAGATATAGATGTAGCAATAGGATTTAACAGTATGGAAGAAATAAAAAAATATGCGGGAACTACAGGGGATTTGGCATATGACATTCTACTCATTGATAGTGATACAGTAGAAAAAATAGAAAGTTTCCAACTGGATAAAGCAGATAAAAATTATTTTGTCACATCATTTGATATTTATTCTTTAAAAAAAGGAATAGAAATTTTAAAAGCTCTAAAAAATAAACTAAATTTGACAAAAATATTGTTTTCAAAAGAAATGTTAAAAGAAGAAGATGATTACTTGAATTTTCTTGCATCAGAATGCGAAATTACTTGGGAAGAAGAAAGAATATATTTTCCAATAGAAAATGGATATTTGATTGTCATAGCAGAAAATCAAAGATTACAAAAAATAAAATTTAAAAAATTAAGCATACAATATAAAGATGATTTGGGCTTTATAGTACAACAAATATTACATCAAAAAAATGATTCACAAGTACGAAAAATTATAAAAATGATAGAAAAAGGAGCATAACAATGTCAGTAATAACATTTGTTAACAACATAGAAGAGGAGACAGGAAAAACAATGTCTCTTGTTGCAATTGCGACACATATGGCTATTGAATATAATAATAGAATATTGATTATATCTACAACTAATAAAGAAGGAAAATTAAAATCTTGTTATTTTGAAGATAAAGAAGTTAAAAAAAGTAAACTAGGTATATTTGGAAATAATCAGTCAATAGATACAGGAAATGGAATTGA
>CAKPQY010000039.1 GCA_934179885.1 uncultured Clostridia bacterium | reverse complement strand
GATAAGTGTTACAAAGGTAAAAGTAACACCAGATTTAAAATATGCAAAAGTTTATGTAAGTATTTTAAATTCTAAAAATATAAAAGAAACAATGGAAGGTTTAAAGAAATCATCTGGATTTATAAGAACAGAATTAGCAAAAAGAATAAATTTAAGAAATACACCAGAATTAGTATTTGAAATAGATGATTCTATGGAATATGGAGCAAAAATAGATTCTATACTTAAAGAAATATTGCCAAATGAAGAAAAATAGAGGTTGGTGAAATAGAAATTAGTGAAGTAGAGGTTGGTGAAGTAGAATATATAAAACTTTCAACTTTCAACTTCTAACTTCAAACCTCCAACTTCCAAAAAGAAAGGGAAAAATATGACTTTAGATAATATATTAGAAGAAATAAAAAAAGCTGAAACAATAGTAATATTAGCACATGAAACACCAGATGGAGATGCAATAGGAAGTTGTTTAGCTATGAAAGTAGCATTAAAACAACTAGGTAAAAATGCAGATGTAATAATTAGAGAAGTTCCAAAAATATTTGATTTTCTACCAGGTAGAGAAGAAATAAAACAAGAATCAGAAGTAGAAAAATATGATTTAGCAATTGCATTAGACTGTGCTGATTTTAAAAGATTAGTTGGAAGTGAATACTTTGAAAAAGCAAAACAAACTATTGTAATAGACCATCATGGAAGTAATAAAATGTATGGAGATATTAATTTTGTAAATCCAGTTGCACCAGCATGTTGTCAAATATTAATAGGAATGTTCCAATATTTTAACATTAATATAGACAAGGAACTAGGAACATGTATATTGACAGGAATAATAACAGATACAGGTGGATTTAGATATTCAGGCGTAACTCCAGAAACATTCGAATTTACAGCAGATTTATTACAAAAAGGAGTAAATGTATCAGACATATATAAAAGAGTTCTAGAAACAAAAACAAAAGCAAATTTTGAATTAATGAAAAGAACAATAGACAGAATGGAATTTTTAGAAGATGGAAAAGTTACATTTACATACATAACAAATAAAGATTTAGAAGAAGTAAATGCCGGAATTGGAGACCATGAAGGGTTAGTCGAAATAGGTAGAGATGTTGAAGGCGTAGAGGTTTCGATATTTATTAGACAAAAAGATGATGATGAAAATACTTATAAAGTATCAATGCGTTCTAATGACTATATTAATGTTTCAGATGTATGCTTAATGTTTGGCGGAGGCGGACATGAAAAGGCTGCTGGAGCTGTTGTTCAAGGTAATATTGAACAAGTAAAACAAAAAGTATTAAATGAAGTAAAAAAAGTGTTAAGGTAGAAACAAGCGAAGTAGAGGTTAGTGAAATAGAAGTTTGTGAAGTAGATGCATAATATCTAACCTCCAACCTCCAACTTCTAACCTCTAATTGAAGATGAGAGGTAATTATGGACGGAATAATAATTATAAATAAACCCAAAGGATGTACATCACATGATATAGTATATAAAATAAAAAAGATATTTAATGAAAAAGTAGGGCATACAGGAACACTAGACCCAATGGCAGAAGGAGTACTCCCAATATTAATAGGAAAAGGAACGTTATGTTCTAAATATTTAATGAACCATGACAAAAAATATATAGTAAAACTTCAATTAGGCATAAAAACAGATACAGCGGACAGTGAAGGAAAAATAATAGAAGAACAAGATGTTAGTAGAGGATTATTAAATAAAGACACTATTACAAATATATTAAAGTCATTTATAGGAAAACAAGAACAAATACCACCAATTTATTCAGCAATAAAAGTAAATGGCAAAAAACTATATGAATATGCACGAAAAGGGCAAGAAGTAGAACTAAAACCAAGGCAAATAGAAATTTACGATATAAATCTAATAAATTACGCAGTAGAAGAAAAACAAATTGAATTTGAAGTATTCTGCGGAAAAGGCACATATATAAGAAGTTTATGTGAAGATATTGCAACAAAATTTGAAACAGTTGGATACATGAAGGAACTGAAAAGAATTCAAGTTGGTGATTTCAAAATAGAAAATAGTATTACAATTGAAGAACTAGAAAAAAATATTAATAATGAAGAATTTATAAATAGTAAAACTGTTTCAATAGAAAACTTATTTAATCAAAAAAATAGCATCAAATTAGATGATAGAAAATTAGAATTATTTGAAAATGGCGTTAAATTAACACAAAAATATGATGACGATATATATAAAATATATAACGAAAATAATGAATTTGTGGGAATTGGAATTATTGAAAATCAATTATTAAAAAGAGATATAGTTTTATAACATAAATAAAAATTCACCTCATATACTTAAATAAAAAGTATATGAGGTGTTTAATATGTTTTATATAGAAAAAAATGACAAGCCTAATTGGCTAGAAAGAAAATTGAATTTAATAAAAGTTCAAGAAAACACAATAATTTTACCAATTAATGAAAATAGCAAAGAAAAACAAATAGAAAAAATAGCAACAAAAACTAATAAAAAAGTAAGAAAATATTCAACCAGTAAAAAAGTAGTACTAAGTAAAAACATGTATAGAGAGCAAAAATACATAAATTACTTAAATTCATATGGATTAGAAATTCAAGATGGAAAATGGCTATTTGAAATTTTATTGCCAGACATAACCGAATACATAATAAATAAAAAACAATTAGAAAAAGTGCGGAATATCAATGATGATAAATGACTTAACAGATATAGAATTTGAAAATATAAAAACCTTAGCCAGAAAATATAAAACAATAAATATAGTAACAAATCATATAGAAAAATTCAAAAATTTAGAAAAACAATTACAAGAAAATGAAGGAATAATAATAACAATAACAAATAATAAAAAGAAAAGCTTAATGAAATCACAAATTATTTTAAATATTGATTTTCCAAAAGAACTAATTAATAAATACAACATACAAGATGAAGCTATAATAGTTAATGTAAGAGGTAACATTAAAATCAATAAAAAAAGATTTAATGGATTAAATATAAACGATTATGAAATAGATTTTAGAGATGATAAAAAGGATAATAAAGCTTTAAGCAATAAATTTTATTTAAAAGATTTATATGAGTCAGATTTATATAAAAAACAAAATATTAGTGAAACAAGAAATAAAATAAAAATTGATAAAGTGATTATAAAAAAGCTTATTTTAAATAATGGAGAATTGTAAGAAAAATTTGGTCAAAGTCTTTTATTTTTATTAAAAATATAATATAATAGATACATCAAATACAAAAGCTTGGCAAGGAGGTATAAAAAATGCCAAATAGTAGTAATAAACATTCAAAAAAAACAAAAACAAAAAAAACAAATAATGTAGAAAATAAAAAAGTATCAACTAAGAAAAATGTAAAAGAAAAAAAGACAAACAAAAAGAAAAAAAGTCATCCAAAACTAAAAATGTTTTTAAAAATATTATTAATCATATTTTTACTTTTATGCGTAATAGGAGCTGGAGTAATAGCAGCAATGTTTTTTGGATTATTTGGAGATGAGTTCGAAATAACAAAAGACGAACTTACAGTAGGAACTTCAAATACAGTAGTTTTGGACAAAAATGGAAATGAAATTGCAAACTTAAGTACAGACGAAAAAAGAAAAACAATATCTTTAAGCGAAATGCCAGATTATTTACCTAAAGCATATATTGCAATAGAGGATAAAAGATTTTATTCTCATAGTGGTGTAGATATAAAGAGAACAGCAGGTGCTATATTAGGGGTTGTAACAGGTAATTCATCATATGGAGGAAGTTCAATTACACAACAATTAGTTAAAAATATAACTGATGATAAAGACAGAAGCGGAATTGCTGGTATAAAAAGAAAAGTAAAAGAATGGGCAAAGGCTATTCAAATAGAAAGAATGATTTCAAAAAATCAAATATTAGAATTATATTTAAATATAATATTTGTTGGAGGACCTGAATTACATGGAGTGGAATTAGGCTCAATATATTATTTTAACAAAAGTGCAAAAGATTTAGATTTAGCAGAATGTGCGTTTTTAGCCGGAATTAATAATAAACCAAATTCATATAGTCCATACAATGAAAATCTAGATCAAGAAAAAGTAGCAAAATTAATAAAAGATAGAACTTTAACAGTTTTAAGCGAAATGAAAGACCAAGGTTTTATTGAAAATGAAGAAGAATATAATGCAGCAGTTGCAAAAGTAGAAGCAGGATTAACATTTGAAAAAGGAAATACAGGTGGAGAATACCAATATTCATATCACACAGCAGCAGCAATAGAGCAAGTTATACAACAAGTAATGGAAGAAAAAGGTGTTACAAAAGAATTTGCTGAAAATTATGTAAAAGGTAGTGGTTTAACAATATATTCTACACAAGATACATCAGTTCAAGCAAGAGTTGAAGAAGAATTTGCTAAAACTAAATACCAAATATCAGGTAGAGAAAAGAATGAAGATGGAACATTAAAAAATGACCATACACAAGCAGCAATTGTTATAATAGATAATGCAACAACTCAAGTAGTTGCAGTTGGTGGAGAATTAGAAAATAATTTAGCAACAGGTTTAAATAGAGCCACTGAAGCAGTAAGACAAACAGGATCAGCCATGAAACCAATAGCTGACATTGTTCCAGGATTACAAGAAAAAATTATAACAGCAGCTACAATGTATGATGACAAATTAACAGATTTTGGTGGAGGATATCAACCAAATGATTGGACGACACAATATCAAGGAACAATGAATATTAGAAAATGTATAAAAGTTTCTCAAAATATTCCAATGGTTAAAGTTATGACGGAATTAACTCCTAAAAAATCAATTGAATATTTAAAGAAAATGGGAATAACAACATTAGATGATAAAGGAGATTTAAATTTAGCTTTATCAATAGGTGGATTAAGTCAAGGAATTAATCCATTAGAAATGGCAGGTGCATATGCTTCAATTGCAAATGATGGAGTGTATACAACACCAACATTTTATACAAAAGTTGTTGATAGTAACGGAAACACAGTACTAACAGCAGGCCAAGAAAAAACAAAAGTAATTTCAGAACAAAATGCTTATATAACAAGGTCAATTATGCAAGAACCAGCAACTAGCGGTGGAACAGCAACATTCTGTAAAATATCAGGAATGCAAACTTGTGCAAAAACAGGTTCAACAGATAAGTATAAAGATAGATGGTTATGTGGTATGACTCCATATTATACAGCAGCTTGCTGGTGGGGATTTGATATTCCTGAAACATTAACATATCCTAATGGAGCTGTTTATAGCGTTGATGGAAGAAACCCAGCAGGACAATTATGGGCATCAATTATGAAAGACATACACAAGAATTTACCAAATAAAAACTTTAATACACCAACAACTGGATTAACAACAGCAAAAATTTGTAAAGCAACTGGATGTATAGCAACAAATACATGTACAGATACATATACAGAGACATTTACAACAGATAACTTACCAAGTAAATGTGAAGGACATGGAACTCAAAAAATATGTCAAGTATCAGGAAAAGTAGCTAATGAATATTGTCCAGCAGATAGTGTAAAGGAAGTGTCTTATGGAGGAAAATTGCCAAAAGAAAAATTGGGATTATGGAAAACATTAGAACCATCAAAAACAGGAAACGAAGAAATAACAGAAACATGTGATGTTCATAAAAAACCCAAAGAAAAACCAGTAAATAATACAATAACAAATACTACTACAAATGAGACAACAAATACAGTAACAAATAATACAACGAATACAACAACAAATACAACAGCAAACAATACAGTAACAAATACTACAAGTAATACAACTGTTGAAAATAAAAAACAAAATTAAAAATAGAGACACTTAAGAATTTCTCAAGTGTCTCAAAATAAATATAAAATGGGGAGTGAAAATGGATATATATTTTTATAACACATTGACAAGAAAAAAAGAAAAATTTGAACCAATTAATTCTAAAGAAATAAGAATATATTCATGTGGACCAACAGTATATAAAGATGCCACAATAGGAAATATGAGAACAAACATATTTCAAGATGTTTTAAGAAGAGTATTACGTTATAATGGGTACAAAATAAAACATGCAATGAATATAACTGATGTTGGACATTTAGTATCAGACGGTGATGAAGGCGAAGACAAAATGCTAAAATCAGCAAGAGAAGAACATAAAACACCATTACAAATTGCAGAACATTATACAAAATTGTTTTTTGATGATTTAGCAAGTTTAAACATTGAAACACCTGAAATAATATGTAAAGCAACAGAACATATAAAAGAAATGCTAGAATATGTTGAAAAATTAGTAGAAAATGGATATGCATATGAAACATCAACAGCAATATATTTTGACATATCAAAATTAGACAAATATCCAATATTATCAAATTTAGATGTAGAAAATCAAAAAGCAGGTGCAAGAGTAGAAGTAGATACAGAAAAGAGAAATCCAGCAGATTTTGCACTTTGGATAAAAGCACCAGAAAATCATTTAATGAAATGGGATAGCCCCTGGGGACCAAGCTATCCAGGATGGCATATAGAATGTTCAGCAATGGGACAAAAATATTTAGGAGACCAATTTGACATACATACAGGTGGTATAGACTTAATACCAACACATCATGAAAATGAAATAGCACAAAGTAAAGGAAAATGTGGTAAAATACCAGCAAATTATTGGATGCATGGAGAATATTTACTAATTAATGGCGGAAAAATGTCAAAATCTTTAGGAAATGTATATTTAGTAAAAGACATAAAAGAAAAAGGATATGACCCAATAGTATATAAATTATTTAGTTATTCATGCCATTACAGAAACAAATTAAACTTCACATGGGAAGGGATGGATGCAGCTGCTAAATCA
>CAKPQY010000038.1 GCA_934179885.1 uncultured Clostridia bacterium | reverse complement strand
CATTTATTCCTAATAATTCATAGACCTTTTTGGCAAATTCTGCTCCTATTCCAAATCTTTCTAAAAATCCAACAATTTGCCATACTTCCCAGTTTTCTAAAAAGCTTTCTGCCATCTCTATTGCTTTACTTTTTGATATTCCTTTAATTTCAGCTAGTCTTTCTGGTTCAAATTTGAATACGCTTATTGTATCTTCTCCAAATTTCTTTATTATCTTTTTTGCAGTTGCTTCTCCTATTCCTTTTATGTTTCCATTTGCTAGATATCTTTCTAATGCTCCTAGTGTCTCTGGCATTAGTTTTTCAAAGGTTTCTACTTTAAATTGTCTTCCATAATCTTTATGTTCTACAAATCTGCCTTCTACTTTTAGTGTGTCTCCACTTTTTACAAATGGCAAGTATCCTACTATTGTTGTTTCTTCGTCTTCGGTTTCAAATACTGCTATTGTGTAGCTATTTACATCATTTTGGTATATTATGTCTGTTACTTCTCCTTTGATTTCCAAATATATATCTCTCCTTTTATTTTTAGCAATTAATTTGAAAGAATGTTATATAATTTTGATAACGTCTAAATCATCTGGAACAAATACATTACCTCTAAAATATTTTTTTGCATCTTCCATAAAAATTTGTTTTCTGTTTTTCAAATCTGTATCTATAGTATGTGATAAAATCACATTTTTAACGTCCAATCTTTGACATAATTCAGCCACAAATTTCACAGTACTGTGATGATGTCTTTTTATTGGATCATACTTTTCTGCTTCTTCTCCTGCCATATATGCATCAGCAAAAAGCCATTTACTATGTTCTACATATTTCTCTGTTGTTTCTGAGCATACTTCATCTCCTATGAAAGTAAACTTTTCTTCATTATTTAATAACATATAAAATCCAGTTTGTTTTACTTTTTTTGCATTTATATCAAAAAAGGTAACTTTATTTTTTAATATGTCTATAGTATTACCTGTATCAACTTCAATTAATTTAATTTTTTTATCTAGCAACTGATTAAATTTTTCTGGTAAAACAGCATCACAAACTTGCTTTATTGCTTTTATTACCTCATTATTTCCATATATATAAAATGGCATTTGATAATCCTCAACTAGGTATTTTCTACCTACAATTCTTATTATCCAAATTGCTCCTAAAATATGATCTGTATGAGTATGTGACACAAACATTCCTTTTAATTTTTCTGTTGGTATTTGTGCATCTTTCAATTGTTTTAAAATTCCGTTTCCACCTCCAGCATCTACAAGAAAATATTCTTCCTCTTTTTTTATAGCAAAACACGTATTATAACATTCTGTTGCTGTTCCATGTCCTGTTCCTAAAATTATAATTTCCATATCATTTTTCCTCCATTAATATTCCATTTCTTGTTCTCTAAGTTTTTCATATCGTTCCCATACTTTTTCTAACTGTTCTTTTTGAGCTTCAGGTGCATTTCTTTCATCCATTTGGCATTTAACTGTTTTATATCTATTCTCAAAATTTTGTATTGCTAATTTTCCATCCTTGTGTTGTGTGCACATTAATGCTTCAAATGGACATGAAAATATTCTTTCATTACTATTTGAAAAATATATTTCTTTTGGAACATATGGATATGTCCTTCCTCTTTCAAACACATTAATAGTAATTCCGGATAATTTTTGAGCATCTTTTATAATGTTTCCTAATGCTTTAAAAGAATCATCATGTCTTTCTATTCCTGTCAATTTTGCCGATATATCGTTAAGTTTTATTTTTGCTTCATATCTTTCATGTATTGATAATAAACTGTTTAATGAGCTAACGCCAAGTACATTTATTTCTACATTATAACCAGCATCCATTAATTGTGATACATCAACAAACAAACCTTCTTTTTGTGATGGTGCACATTCCATTAATATATTGTATCTTTTTTTCATTGCATCAACTATCATTTCATCTCTATGTAAATATGCATCTGGAGCTGTCAAAAAAGCATATTCTACTAAATGATTTCTCAATATTTCTTTACTATCAGCTTTATATGCTTTATATCTATCTGAATCTATAATAACTATATTACCTTCATCTTTTTTATAAATTGAAGCTGTTAAGTTACTTTTTCCACTTCCTGTTTGTCCTGCAACTATAATAAACTTTGGTTTTTTTACTGGATTCTTTCCAGTATAAGATTCTTCTTTAATATTTTCTAATACTCTTAAATGCTCTTCTTCAGATAATATGTGCTTTTTCATTAATTGTTTTAAATCTGGTTGTAAATTTTGGTGTATTCTATCTATTGCTCTTACTTTTGGATTAATCAATTTTTTCTCTCCTTGCTTCATTTATTATTTTATTTATTACATTATAATTACCTTTATATATTTCTTCTCTTTCTAAAAGTAATTTATTATATTCTGCTTCTATTTTTTCATTTTTGATTGTGCTTCTTTTATTCATACAATCTCCTATTTTATTTTCTATTAATTCCATTGCAATGCTAATTTTTGTTTCTTCCAATATCATATTTTCACCTCGTATAATACAGTTTATTTTATTACAATATGTGGATATTATATCATATATCCTTACTTTATACAACAAATAAATTGGGGAACAGAAAAAAACCTGAATTTTTTCCTCCATCCTAAAATTCAGGTTTCATCCACATTATCAATTATATCTTTACACTCTCTCCAACTCGTAACCTTTAAAATCTCATAATCTTTAGAAAGTTTTTTTGCTATTTCCTTTGTATTATCAGTTGACTGCAAATCTGCAACAATTATATTGTTCAAATATTCTTCTCTCCCGTACAATATTTTAAATATTATGGAACGCAAAAATCCTTCTATTTTTTCTTCCTGATTTTTTACTGCGATTATTACATAAATTCCATCTGATTTAAACTTTGTATATGTACTTACATATATAATATTTTTTATAATTTCAAATAAACCATAAATGGCTAATGTCCAAAATATCGTGTTTAATACAAATTCTAACATTTTGTAGCCTCCTATGGTTTATTATATTCTATTAAATTATTTATGTGATTTCTATGCTGACCAATGTTTTAGCATCCATAAATGTTTTCCATAACTTAGAATGTAATTCGTTTAAATTTTGCTCTAAATTCATGCAGTATCAGTTCTTACTGCATCATATGTATTTAAATTAAATGGATAAACAGTTTCACTACTCCAATAATTGCTTGTTGAAAATGTGCCTGCACTAAAACAAAGAATTAGAACTATTATTGCAATTACAATTCTCTTAAATTTTTTCATTTCAATTTTTCCCCTTTTTTATAATTTTTTTAAATTCTTTCAATATTATTCTTTCTCAATTTAATTAATAGAAATAAATAATTTTAACATCAAAAAGATAGCAATACTACCCTGTATCTAAATAGATACAGAAATAGTATTACTATCTTTTTTTATTTTATATTTTTGGGGTTCACTTAATAAACCTTTATTTTCTAAAGTGTAGCTCTCTCTTTCTTTACAGTCTCAACGATTCTAGCGTACTGTTTTTTTATGTATATTTTCCCTACTTATTTTGCTTTTGTCTTATATTTAACATTATAACTTTTACTTTGACCTCTTGTCAAGTATAGGCTTTGAATTCTTTTTTTATTTCTTTATATTCCGGCATATATTTTTGAACTAAACTCCAAAATTCTTTTGAGTGGTTCATATATTTTAAATGACACAATTCATGCAAAATCACGTATTTTATTGCTTGTTCACTGTACTTTATTAAGTTATAATTTATAGTTATATTTTTATTTGCTGAACATGTTCCCCATGCATATTTAATGTTTCTTATTCTTATTTTATTTGGAACTAAACCAGTTTGTTTTATTAATGTATTTGTTTGTTCTTCTACTATTTGCTTAAATCGTTCTTCTGTATATAGTGTTTTTCTTTCTTTTTTTTGTTTTGATTTTTCTAAATTTTTGTTAATCCAGTCTGACTTTTGTTCTATTATTTTTTCTAGTTCTTTTTTAGGTATTCTTTTTGGTGCTTTTATTAGTACTTTTCCGTCCTTTATTTGGATGTATACGTTTTTTATTTTTGAATATGTTATTTGGTATTGAGATAATTGTTGTTTCATTTGGTTCTCCTTTATTTTTATTGCAACTTTAACAGATGTCCCAAAAAGAACCGTCCCTTTTGGGACAAAAAAACGTCCCATCTGGGACATTTTTCTTATACTAATTGTAATATTGCAACTTCTGCTGCATCTCCTCTTCTAGGACCTGCTTTTATTATACGTGTGTATCCACCTACGTTTTTATCTGCGTATTTAGTTGCTATTTCATTAAATAATTTTGCTGGTACATCTATATTATTACCATCAGCGTCTTTTACTTTATTTACTTTTCTCATTATTTTTTTTCTAGCATTTAATCTAGATGGCATATCTTTTTGTCTTTTTTCAGTAGTTTCTTCTTTTACTACTTTTAAGAATTCTTTGCCGTTTTTGCTTTTTACTAATTCTGTAACTTTATTACCTTTTGAGTCTAATTTTGCTTTAACAACTTTTACTTCTACTTCTTCAAAATTGTCTTTTTCTTTTATTGCAAGTGATATTAAGCTATCAGCTATTGCTTTTACTTCTTTTGCTCTTGGTAATGTTGTTTCAACTTTTCCATATACTAGTAAATCTGTTGTTAAGTTTTTTAACATTGCCATTCTTATATCTGTAGTTCTACCTAATTTTCTATTTGTAGCCAATTTTTTCAACCTCCTTATTTTTTAATGTTTTATTCCTCATCTTGTGCAAAGTCTAATCCTAATGAATGTAACTTGGCTGTTACTTCGTCAAAAGACTTTTTACCTAGATTTCTAACTTTCATCATTTCTGTTTCAGATTTGCTTATTAAATCCTCAACTGTTGATATATTTGCTCTTTTTAAGCAATTGTATGATCTAACTGATAACTCTAGTTCTTCAATTGACATTTCTAGAACTTTTTCTTTCTTAGATTCTTCTTTTTCAACCATAACTTGTGTGTTTTTAGTTGTTTCAGATAAATCTATGAATAATTCTAAATGTCCTGTCATTACTTTTGCTGCTAAGCTTAAAGCTTCATGTGCTTTTAAACTTCCATCTGTCCATACTTCTATAGTTAATTTATCATAGTCAACCATTTGACCAACTCTAGTATTTTCTACTTGATAATTTACTTTTTTAATTGGTGTATATATTGAATCTATTGGAAGTACAGAAATGTCTTGATTTGGTTTTTTATTTTGTTCAGATGAATTATATCCTCTTCCTCTATCAGCTGTCATTTCCATCACAAGGCTTCCGCCTTCTGAAACTGTTGCTATATGTAAATCAGGGTTTAGTATTTCTACTGTTCCATCTGTTTGTATATCACCAGCTGTAACTTCACCTTCACCTTTGAAGTTTATTCTTAATATTTTTTCTTCATTTTCCTCAAATTTTAGTCTTACATTTTTTAGATTTACTATCAATTCTGGTACATCTTCTACAACATTTGGTATTGTTGAAAATTCATGTAATACTCCATCAATTTTTACGCTTGTTATAGCACATCCTGGAAGTGATGAAAGTAATATTCTTCTTAGTGAATTTCCTATTGTTACACCATATCCTCTTTCTAATGGTTCACATACAAATTTTGCATAATTATTTGCTTCATCAATTTCTAGACATTCAATATTTGGCTTTTCAAATTCTATCATTTTTACCTCCTAAATTGAGAATATTCTCAAACTATTTAAAAACTATTATTTTGAGTAAAGCTCTACTATTAAATGTTCTTCTATTGGAAGATCTATATCTTCTCTAGCTGATAATCTAACTACTTTACCACTTAGTTTTTCATTATCTCTTTCTAACCAAGCTGGAACTGGTCTAGTTGCATTTAATTCTATATTTGATTTTAATGTAGAGTTATCTTTTTTGCTTTCTCTAACTGTAATTATATCTCCTGCTTTTACTAAATAAGATGGTATATCAACTTTGTTTCCATTTACTTCAAATTGTCCATGATTTACAAATTGTCTTGCTTGTGCTCTTGATGTTCCAAATCCTAATCTGTATACAACATTATCTAATCTGCTTTCTAATATTTGTAATAAGTTTTCACCTGTTACACCTTTTTTATTTGAAGCCATTTCAAAATATTTTCTGAATTGTTTTTCTCCAACTCCATAATATGCTTTTGTTTTTTGTTTTTCTCTTAATTGTGTACCGTATTCAGAAAGTTTTGCTCTTTTTTGTCCGTGTTGTCCTGGTGCATAATTTCTTCTTGAAATACTACATTTATCTGTATAGCATCTTTCACCTTTTAAGAACAATTTTTGTCCTTCTCTACGGCATCTACGACATTGTTCGTCTTTATATCTTGCCATTATTATTTACTCCCTTCTCTTATACTCTTCTTCTTTTTGGTGGTCTACATCCATTATGTGGTATTGGTGTTACGTCTTTAATTGCACTTATTTCTAAACCTGCTGTTTGAAGTGCTCTTATAGCTGCTTCTCTTCCAGCTCCTGGTCCTTTAACAAATACTTCTACTGTTTTTAATCCATGTTCCATAGCTGCTTTTGCTGCTGTTTCAGCAACTTGTCCTGCAGCGAATGGTGTACTTTTTCTTGAACCTTTGAATCCTAATTCTCCAGCACTTCCCCAAGAAATTGCATTTCCTTGTGTATCTGTTATTGTTACTATTGTATTATTAAAACTAGAATGAATATGTGCTGCACCTTTTTCGATGTTTTTTCTATTTCTTCTAGCAACTGGTTTTCTTGTTGTTTTATTATTAGCCATTTTCTAAAATTCCCTCCTTCATAAATCATAAGGTTTTTACTTTAATCTCACAAAAATTGATTAGAATTGGTATATTGTGCATTTTTGTGATTTAAGGCAAACTGAGATTGTACG
>CAKPQY010000037.1 GCA_934179885.1 uncultured Clostridia bacterium | reverse complement strand
AGTGGTGAAGGGGACTGTTTGCTAAACAGTTAGGTCCCGAAAGGGGCGCGGAGGTTCGAACCCTCTCATCTCCGCCAATAAAAAACATAAAGAAATTTAATCTTTATGTTTTTTTATATTATAAGTTCTAATAAGGAAAAATGTTTTGAAAAAACTATAATTGAAATTATATATATGGTATCGTTTATTTTTATATCAAAAATAATAAAAAATATATAATATAAATATAAAAAAACAAAAAATTAAAAAATGTGAAACAAAATCTTGAAAAAAATTAAAAAAAGTTTCACATTCTAAGGGGTAAAATGGAAGAAAAATGTTATATGAGCATATAGTGTTAATAGCTTTATATCGTGAAAATAAATGAATTTTTTGTCATAAATGCAAATATATTTATAGAAAATAGTAAAAAATTACAAAAAAAAGTTGAAAAAAGAAAAAAAATAAGTTATAATTATTTTATAGGGCAAGAAAGATGGTGATTTTGTGAGTAAAACAAAAAAGAAAATATTTTTAGTATTAATTATCACTTTTCTACTTGTTAATATATTTAATGTAGTTTTTGCTAGTGTGAGAGAAATAAATCCTGATAGTTATAACCCAGATAGTATAACTGGTGAAGATGCAAGACTTGTTTTTGCAAAAACGTCAATGATATTAGGGGCTATTAGAAATATAAGTGTTGTGGTTTCTGTAATAGCATTAATGGTTATAGGACTTAAATACATTTTTGGAAGTGTAGAAGAAAAGGCAAATTATAAGCAAACAATGATGCCTTATATAATAGGTTGCATAATGGCTGTTGCTGGAACAACTATAGTTTCTTTTATATACAATGCATTTAATTAAATATAATTGAACAAAAGTAGGTGATTATAATGAAGACAAAAATTTTAGCGATTATTTTAATAATTGTTATAAATGTAATATTCCTTAATATAAATGTAGTACAGGCAGATGGAATGGCAGATGTTATTACAGGAGGAGATAGCTTTTTAGAAGCAGGTCAAGGAAATATAGCTATAGATGAAAAAAAAATACCAGATATATCATCATCGTTATATAATATCTTATTAATATTAGGTATATGTAGTGCTGTAATAATTGCAGCAATTTTAGGAATACAATTTATGTTAGGCTCTGTAGAAGAAAAAGCAAAAGTAAAAGATTCACTTATTCCTTTTGTTGTGGGATGTGTAGTTGTATTTGGTGCATTTGGAATCTGGAAGATGTTTGTAGAAATTGGAAATTCTGTATCTGATAAGACACAGACAGAAATAGTAGCTGATTTTGTAAGAGTAGATGGAAAACTTTATGAAAAAGGAAGATTATATTGTAAAAATTGTAAATCACTGATATCTGAAAGTTCTATATCTGACGGTTATATTCAGTGTCATCAATGCTGGAAACGATATAACATTACATGCCATCAATGTGGAAAGACTTTAGGGTATAATGAAATTGTAAATGGGAAATGTACCGGTCGACGGAACTCACAATGTTAGTGAAGACATTATGAATTACTTTATAATTTATCATTAATCTATAATTTATGTATTAGTTATTAAAGTTTACTTAGAACACTAGGTAATTTTATATAAATAAAAAAATAATAAAAGGAGGAACAAAAAATGAAAAAAACTATGAAAATACTTACAGTACTATTAATTGCAATATTAATGATTACTTTTGCTACTAATGTGCTTGCAGCAGATGTATCTTTTGATCAATTAACACCTAATTATCAAGGTGATTCTAGCTCACTAGTTACAAAAGCAACAAATATTATGGGATTAATAAGAAATGTTGCAATTATTGCTTCTGTAATTATATTAATGGTATTAGGTGTAAAATACATGCTAGGATCAGTTGAAGAAAAAGCAGATTACAAAAAATCTTTTATGCCATTAATTATAGGAATTATATTGGTAGTTTCTGCAACAACTATAGCATCATTCATATTCAGTATGGCTGGATAATAAAAAAAAGAAGAGCAATTCAAAGAATTGTTCTTTTTTTATGCTTTTTTTTAACAATATATTACAATAATATTACAAATCTATTAAATTTCCACTTTTTTTGATAAAAAGTATACAATTATCCACAAGTTTATGTTATAATATATATTGTATAATTATAATATTATGATACGGAGGAAAAAGTATGCAAACTTATGAAATACCAAGAAATTACAAAGGTGAAGGAAGAATTTTATTTATATTTTCTACCAAAGGATTAATATATACATGTGTGGGAGCCGGAATAGGATTAATTTTTTATTTTATATTGAAAACATTAGGCTTTTCTATGGTAGGTATTATTATAACATTAATATTTGCTGTAATAGGGTTTGCAATAGGAACTTTAAAAGTCCCAGAATCATCAGCTTTTGAAATAACAAAAAAAACAGGAGGAGAAAATATAGATGATGTTATCTTAAGATGGATAAAGTTTAAAAAGAATGGAAACAAAATTTATATTTACAAAGAAGATTTAAATCAAAAGGAGGATACAAAAGATGAACAATAATGAACTTATAAATTTATTAACTATATTACTTGGTATAATGATTGGAATATTAGTAATTTTATGTTTGATATTTATAGTATTAAAATTAAAAGGTAAACAGTCTGAACAAAAAACGAAGAAAACATCAACAAATTCAAAAAATGCGTCAAATAAAAATGCAACAAAAGCAACAATGCAACAAAGCTATAATAAGCAATCAATTTTCAATTTTATGGAATTTGATAATATATCAGATAATATGATAGTTCAAAAAAACGGAAAGAGATTTTTGATGGTTATTGAATGCCAAGGAATTAATTTTGATTTAATGTCAGGATTAGAAAAGAACAGTGTTGAACAAGGATTTTTACAATTTTTAAATACTTTAAGATATCCAATTCAAATTTACATACAAACAAGAACTGTAAATTTAGGAAGCAGTATTACTACATATAAAGAGAGAGTTGATACTGTTGCTAGAAAATATAGGGATAAACAAATGGAATATAACCAAAAAGTACGTTCTGGACAATATACGGAAAGACAATTAGACAAAGAAAAATATGAATTAACAAGACAAAGAAATTTGTATGAATATGGTTTGGATATTGTTAATAATACAGAGAGAATGAGTTTAAACAAAAATATCTTAAGTAAACATTATTACATAGTAATTCCATATTATGCAGAGGAGTCAACAGATACTCATTATGCAAAAGATGAGATTTCTAATATGGCATTTTCAGAATTATATACAAAAGCACAGGCTGTAATTACTTCACTTTCTGTTTGTGAAATAAATAGTAAGATTTTAGATTCAACAGAATTAGTAGAATTATTATATGTTGCTTATAACAGAGATGAATCAGAAACATTTAATTTACAAAGAACATTAAATGCTGGTTATGAAGATTTATATTCAACAGCCCCAGATGTTTTAGACAAAAGAATGAAAGAACTTGACATAAAAATAGAAGAGGATGCAATAAATAGAGCTAATGAAGCTGTATATGAAGTTTTAGAAGAAAATGAAAAGCAAAGAAAAGTAAGAGAAAAAGAAGAAAATATTGATGCCTTGATTGATGAAATGGCAAAGGCTTTAATTGAAAACAATAAAAACACATTAGGAAAAGAAGTAGCAGAGCAGTCTATTAAAAAAGTAAATAATAGAGGAAGAAAAAAGAAAAGTGAAACAGAAAATTTAACAGAAGAAAAAGAAGGAGGAGAAGATGATGGCAAAAAATCAGTTAATAAAAGAAGAAGAGTTACAAAATCAGTTTAATGATTATCCAGAAGAAAAATCTAAAATTTTAAAAAAGAAAACTATAAAAGAATTAATAGCACCATCTGGAATAGATGCATCTAATATAGATCATTTAGAAATAATATCTAATACAAAAAGATATGCTAGAAGCTTTTTTGTATCATCTCTTCCAAGAATGTGTACATTTCCAGAATTATTTAGAGATATGTATATGTTTGGTGATATAAATATTTCTATATATATTAATCCAATAAAGGAAGAAAAGTCACAAAATGATTTAAACAGAGTAATTAATGAATTAGAAACTGAAAGAATTGTGGCTGCTGATAGAGGAAACATAAATAGAGAAAGTACTATTGCTCAAAAAAGATTAGAGGCTGAACAATTAAGAGATGAAATAGCAGCAGGATTTAATAAGTTGTTTGAAGCTTCCATCATATCTACTATATTTACATATAGTTTGGAAGAGTTGGAAAGAGAAACAAAATTGTTATCATCAGAAATGTCAAAAACATTGGTTGGAATAAAAACAGCATGGGGTATGCAGGAAGAAGCGTTTAAATCTAACTTACCTTTTATGAATGATAAAATAAATAAGACTCATACTTTTGATAGAAATTCAATGGGAACTGTTTTTCCATTTACAACATCAGAAGTAGGACATCCTACGGGAGTGCCATTAGGATTTAATAAACAAACGGGAACTCCAATATTATTTGATAATTTTCATCCTTCACTTACAAATTACAATATGGTTATATTTGCAAAATCTGGTGCCGGAAAATCAGTTACTATGAAGACATTAATTTCAAGGTCTTCAGTTTTAATGGGAATTGAAAGTTTAGCACTAGATGCTGAAGGAGAGTATACAATAGTTGCTGAAAGTTTAGGTGGTATTAATGTTGTAATTAGTCCAACCTCACAAACTATAATTAATTTGTTTGATGTTGAAACAGAAATAATTAAGGATGAAATTACTGGAAAAGAAAGATTAACTTTGAATATTGAAAATAAAGTAGAAGACGTTACTCAAGCCTTACTTACTATGGCTAGGGGAAGTACACGTTCAGATGAAGTTAACGAATTAACAAAGCAAATTATAGCTGAATCTGTTGCAGAAGAATATGCTGCACTTGGAATAAATAGTAATCCAGAAAGTTTATATAAGAGTATTGATGGCAGGTCTGTTAAAGGAAATTTATTTGCGAAAGAGAAGAAAGAAATGCCAACAATAGGTTCTTGGTACAAAAGAATACAAATGAAAGCAAAGGAAAATACAAATAAAGACTATCAATATCATTATAGTTACTTATTAAAAGTTATGAAACAATACATAAGAGAATATGATGGACAGATGGCGTACTTTGATGGTCAATCAACATTTGAACTATTAGATGGCGCACCATTTATCAATTTGGATATTTCTCAATTGGAGGAAAGATTTGCAAGACCACTTGCACAACAAATATTACTTTCTTGGATTTGGGAAAAATTCGTTAAGAAAAACAGTGAAGATAGAAAAAAAGCTACACAAAAGCGAGTTTTAGTAGATGAAGCTTGGATGTTGTTGCCATATCCAGAAGCAGTAGATTTCTTAAATAAAATGGCAAGACGTGCCAGAAAGAGAAACGTTTCTTTGGCTATTATTTCTCAAAGATTCCAAGATTTCTATGAGAAGCCAGAAGCACAAGCAGTTCTTACATCTTCAGATACAAAACTATTTTTAGCACAAGATAAATCTGAAATACAATACTTGAAAGAAGTGTTTAAACTTTCAGAAGGAGAAGCTAGTTTCTTAGTAACTTGCCAAAAGGGTGAAGGATTATTAAAAGTTGGAGCAGATTCTGCAATAATAAAAATAATGCCAACTAAGAAAGAGTTTGAGTTTGTTGAAACAAACTTAAATGAAATAGCAAGGAAAAATAATGCATAAAGGAAGTTGGGAGGTTTAAAACTTTATGAAAATTCTTGAAAATAAAAGTTTGTTTAAGAAGTTAATATTTGCGTTGGTATTATTTACGGTTGTAAGTTTTTGTATACCAGGTATTTCAAGAGCTAATGTTGATTTAGGGGGCGCATTGTTAAAACCTATAACTAGACTGTTTTTAGCACTTGGAGATGGAATTACACAGATAATACATTCAGCAACATTGAAACAAAGTGAAACATTATTAATTGTAGATTTTGATACCAATAAGCCAGTAACATTATTAAAAGTAATCGGCTTTGTAGTTGGTTTTGCTGTAGTAGGTTTGGTAACCGGTGGAGCTGGATTGTTGTTGGCAAATGTTGGTTTCGCTGCTTTGAGTGTTGGAACGTTAATGTTTGTTGCTACTTTAGGTGGAGTTGCTGGTGTTTCGTTTGTAGAGCGAAATATGTTAGATGGAGATTTAAGGTTACCAATGTATAGCATTACACCCCAAGAAATATTTGCTAATAAGATTCCAGTATTTGATGTAGATTTTTTTAATCCAAGTGATAGTATTTATATAGATACTAGACATGAGGTAAATGTAGGTATGGGTACATACTATACTACTTCAGGTAACTTTGTTTTAGAATATTTAAAAAAGAATTGTGGCTATACGGAAGGATTAGAGGTTGAAACAATATCTGCCCGACACGCTGTTCCGGAAGAGATGAATGATAGGACAGAAACAAATAAACAAACTTGGAATTATGGTGATAAAGTTTATAGCTATTTTTATGATACTACCGAGAGTGGCAATAAGGAGTATTATCTGGTTACAAGATGGAATGCAGATCAATCACAAAAAGAGTATTTAGTTGTTAACGCGAATGGTTCTCCTGAAGGAGGGGGAACGGCTAAAGTTGAATGGCAAGTGTATGATGGGGCGAAAGTATTTTTAAAATACTACATTGACGTTAAGGTTTATGACGAGGGATTTACAAATATAGATGGAGAAGAAATCACAATAAATTCAACTGCTAGTCAGCTACAATCCACAATTTCTAGTTGGTATATTGTCTTAAGAAATATAGCATTAGTAGCGTTATTATCAGTTTTAGTTTATGTAGGTATTAGAATAATAATATCAAGTACAAGTGGAGATAAGGCAAAATATAAGCAATTTTTAATTGATTGGGTAGTTGCATTATGTTTATTATTTGTAATGCATTATATA
>CAKPQY010000036.1 GCA_934179885.1 uncultured Clostridia bacterium | reverse complement strand
AAAAACAACAGCTAAAAAGAAAAATAAATAAAAAGAAAAAATTAAAAGAGGGATTAAGGGTACAGAGACGAAAGGAGCCAGCACAAAAAATCCCTCTTAAAAAAATATAGGATTAAGGCACATATCACCGGAAAATCCCATAAAAACTATTGACAATATTTATAATTTTTGGTATCATATTAATTGCTTTTGAATATAATTAATTAAGTAGATGCAGGTATAGTTTAGTGGTAAAATAAATCCTTGCCAAGGATTAGTTACGGGTCCGATTCCCGTTACCTGCTCCAAAAATTGTTTCTTGATAAAATTTAATTATTCATAACTACAAATTAAATATTAATGGCGCCTTAGCCAAGCGGTAAGGCACGAGTCTGCAAAACTCTGATGATCGGTCCGACTCCGATAGGCGCCTCCAAATAAAAAAATGTGTCCCAAAAGAGACGGTTCTTTTTGGGACATTTTTTTGTATAACCTTGGAAAATATGGAAAAAATATAATAAATACATAATTCAAGGAGGTACAAATGGAAGCAAGTAAATTAAAAAATATGGTAGTTTTAAAAAACTTACCCTCAAATATTGTAGATGAGGCAATAGTTGTATTAAAGACTAATAAAAAAGTAAAAAAACTTCAAAAAATAGAGCAAAATAAAAATTCAATAAATAGCGAAAATGAAAGAAAGGATAAAGAATATATATTAAAAGAAGCAGAGATGCTTGTAAATAGCTATATATCTAAAATTGAAAATAATGAAAAGCAAAAAAAATTTAATAAAGATGCAAAAGCAAAATATAATAAGCTAAAAAAATATGCAATAGCAATAACAATTATGAGCATATTACAAGCAATAATAATAGTATTTTAAAGTTGTCAAAAAAAGGGCGTCCCTATTGACAACTTTTTTTGTTCCTTTTGTTCATAGCATAAAACAAAAATGAGTAACATATAGTTTATAAAGTAAGTGAAATGAAAGGAAGAATTGAAAAAATGGAAAGAACAATGTCGGTAGAAGAAAAAATAAGAAGAGCAGAAGAAATATATGCAAGAAGACAAGAAGGGGTACAAAGAAAAACGGCAAAAGTTACGGTAAATAACGAAAATAAAAAAGATATAAAATTGCTAAAGAAAATGATTATACAAATAGTGGTAAGTTTATTAATCTATTTAGTTGTATATATAATTCAAAATAATAATTACATATTTTCAGAAGATTTTTTAAAAAGAACAAATGAATTATTATCATATGATATAAATTTTGGACAAATATATGAAAATATAAAACTAAATGTGGAGCAAGGTATAAATAATTTTAAAGAAGATAATCAGGGAATAGTAGAAAATACGGAAAATAGTAATGAAAGCATAGACGAGAATATTAATGAAAATGCAATAGGAGGAGCAGAAGAAAGCGTAACAGAAAATATAATAGAAAATACAGGTGAAACACAAGAAATAAATGAAATACAGAACAATGAACAAACAACAGAAGAAAGTAGTAATATAGCAGAATTATCGCAGGAAGAACAAGATATAGCAAACATAAAAGCTACTACAACATTTATAAAACCAGTAGAAGGAACAATAAGCTCAAAATTTGGACAAAGAGAGCCAACAACAAGCACAGTTCCTAAAAATCATACAGGAGTGGATATAGCAGCAAATATGGGAACAAAAATATTAGCAGCAACAGGAGGAGAAGTTGTACTAGCTTCAGAAGAAGGAGACTATGGAAAACATTTAAAAATACAAATAGGAGAAGTAAGTGTAATTTACGCACATTGTAACAAGTTATATGTAAAACAAGGTGACCAAATAACACAAGGGCAAGAAATAGCAGAAGTAGGCTCAACAGGAAATTCAACAGGACCACATCTACATTTTGAAATAAGAATTTCCGAAAGAACAATAGACCCTGAAAAAATACTAACACTATAAAGCTATAATAAGAGACCAAAAGGTTTATAGGCAACCAATAAAAACCTAAATATAAAAAAGGAAAACAAATATGAGATTTAGAATAGACTTAAAAATATTCATTTTTCTTATACTATTTTATTTTACAAAACAAATTGAATTATATGCGATGATAATGATTTTTGCCATTATCCATGAACTAGGACACCTATTAGCAGGACTTCTTATGGGAATGAAACCTGAAAAACTAGAAATAATGCCATTTGGAGTATCTATATCATTTAAAATAAATGTTAATGAATATAACAAGAAAATAAAAAAAGGAAATCTTTTAGAAATAAAAAAAATAATAGTAGCCCTAGCAGGTCCAATTACTAATTTTATACTAATTTTAATAACATATAATTTAAACTTGGATTTAATAAAAAGTATGATGATAATCTATACCAACTTTTTAATAATGATATTTAACTTACTACCAATTTATCCACTAGACGGTGGAAGAGTTCTAAAAGAAATTTTACATATTATTTTTGGAAAAAGAAAATCAGAAAAACATATTAATGCCATATCAAAAATAATGGTAATAGTAATTACAGCCATATCAAGTATATTAATATTATATATTCAAAATATATCTATCTTTCTAATTGATATGTATTTATGGTATCTTGTGATAAAAGAAGATTTAAAATATAAAAAGAGAGAAGAGATTTACAAAAAAATACTTGAAAATAACACAATTTAATAGTAAACTATATGTAATATCTTATAATGAACGGAGCAAATCAGGAGAGCAATTTGTTAAAGAGATTGAAGAATTATAATTTAACAATAAACTGAGAGATGTGAAGGGAGAATTCAAAGGATGAAATGTAGAATAAAACAAGAAAAAGGTATTACAATGGTTGCATTAGTAATTACTGTTTTAATACTATTAATACTAACAAATATGTTAATATACAATGCACAAGATAATATTTATATTAAAAATCTAACTAATTTATATAATGATATAAGTATGTTACGAGAAAAAGTCTCAGCATATTATAATAAGTATGGAAAAATACCAGCAGAGATAAAATATACAAACGAAGATCAATTACAAAATTTATCAAGTGTATTAAGTACTCAAAATGACACAGGAGATTTCTATGTAATTGATTTAGAAGCAATGCAAGGAATCACATTAAATTATGGTAAAGAGTATGAAAAAGTAAAAAATGATAAAGAAAATGCAAATAGTTACACAGACCTATATATAATAAATGAAAATAGCCATAATATATTCTATGTAGAAGGAGTAAAAATAAAAGAAAATGATACAACAAAAATATATTATACTGATTATATAGAACCAGACCAAACTGCCATAGATTTAAGATATATAGATGGAATTTTAATACCAGACGGTTATTATTATATTGGAAAAACAACAGACAACAGTGGAAATGAAAGCATAGTAATATCAAATGTACAAGGAGAAGATGTCGATACAAGCAAAACTAACCAATATGTATGGACAAAACAAATTTCAGAAGTAGAGAAAAAGCCAGATAGTGTAACATTAGAAGAGAACCAAAAAGAATATCAATTTGTAAAGAGTGTAAATACATATAAAGGATATTTTAAAAATTCTGAAGGTAAAGTTCAATATGTAGTAGTAGATGAAGATGCATGGTCTGAAAAATACACAAAAGAAATGAATTATGAAGACAAAAATGGAGACATAGTAACAATACCAAAAGGATTTAGAGTAAGTATGTCACCAACAATGAATACTGTTGAAAATGGACTTGTTGTAAAAGACGGTAATGATAATGAATGGGTATGGGTTGTGGTACCAAGTAACGTGTTTACAACAGCAGAGAATAATACAGATTATGATAATATAAAAGCAGATTTAGTTGAATATGCAAAAGATTATAGAGGAGAAAATATTGCACAACAAGATATTGAATATAATGATGAATGGTATGATGGATGTGGAGTTAAGGACAGTACAACATATATAGAAATGTATAACAAAATGTTAAGTAGTGTATATACAAATAAAGGATTTTGGATATCAAGATATGAAATAGGCATTTCAAATGTAAGAAATGCAGGAGGAGAGATAGAAGAAGAAGCAAAAAGTCAAGCAAATTTATATCCATATAACTATGTTACAGTTAGTCAATCTGAAACATTAGCAGAAGGAATGTCAAAAGTAACAAATAAAACAAGTACTTTGCTATTTGGAATACAATGGGATTTAGTGTGTAAATTTTTAGAAGAAAATTCAACTTTAACAAAAGATGACATAAATGCAGATAGTACAAGTTGGGGAAATTATACGGGTGTAAAAATAACAAACATTAAACCAGGAGCTGTTCAATATATGTCATTAACAAAAGAATGGTCAAAAATAACAAGTGATAAATTAGAAAATGAACCTATCTTGCTATCAACAGGCGCATCAGACCAAACACAAAAATTAAATATATATGATTTTGCAGGAAATGAATGGGAATGGACATTAGAGAAAATAACTAACGCATATTTTCCGTATACTGCTAGGGGAGGATATTATTATCCTTATGGTGGATTAAATTATCCAGCTTCTTATCGTGGATACAATGCCACTTATTATAATGACAGAGGTATTAGTTTTAGGGTTGCTCTTTATTAATAAATGCAAAATTATTGTTATATAAAAATCAGGTGCAAAATAATATTACACCTGATTTTTTAATAAAATAATAAATTATATTAATAAGCAAATAATTGTAAAAAACTTGTAATATTTTTGAAATATTACTGTAAAAATAATTGACTTTTGAACCTTTTCGTTGTATTATATATACATAAAAAAAGAGTGTTTTTAAAATCCTAAGGAGGAAAATTATGGGAGAAGTAATAGTTATAACATCAGGAAAAGGTGGAGTAGGAAAAACAACAACAACAGCAAATTTAGGATCAAGCTTAGCAGTAGAAGGAAAAAAAGTATGTTTAATAGACACAGACATAGGACTAAGAAACCTAGACGTAGTAATGGGACTAGAAAACAGAATAGTATATGACATAGTAGACGTTGTAGAAGAAAAATGTAAATTAAGACAAGCATTAATAAAAGATAAAAGATTTAAAGAATTATACCTACTACCAGCTGCACAAACAAGAGACAAAAGTGCTGTAAATGAAGAACAAATGAAAAAATTAACAGATAAACTTAAAGAAGAATTTGACTATATACTAATAGATTGCCCAGCTGGAATTGAACAAGGGTTCAAAAATGCTATTGCCGGAGCAGACAGAGCAATAGTAGTAACAACAGCCGAAATATCAGCAATAAGAGACGCAGACAGAATAATCGGTTTATTAGAATCATCAGAAATAAAAAACCCAGAACTAGTAATAAACAGAATAAGACCTAATATGGTAAGAAAAGGCGAAATGATGGATGTTGACGACATAGTAGACCTATTATCAATAGATTTAATAGGTGTTGTACCAGATGATGAATACATAATAACACAAACGAACAAAGGTGAACCAGTAATACAAAATAAAAAAGCACCATCAGGAAAAGCATATATAGAAATAGCAAAAAGAGTACTAGGGGAAAAAATAGAAATAACAATACCTGGTAGAGAAAAAGGCTTTTGGGCAAAACTTAAAAGACTATTTAAAAAATAATAATTAGCAAGTGGAGGGATAGGAAATAATGTTTGAAAATATAATAAAATTCTTTAAAAATATAGGAAAGAAAGAAGACAAAAAACAAGCACAAGAAAATTCAAAGGATGCAGCAAAAGAAAGATTACATTTAGTATTAATGCAAGATAGAGCTAATGTATCAGCAGACTTTTTAGAATTAATGAAACAAGAAATAATAGATGTCATAAAAAAATACATAGAAATTGACGAAAAAGAAATTGATGTAAGATTAACAAATAAAGAAAATGAAGATGGAACAAATGGTGCTCCAGCATTATATGCAAATATTCCTATTCTTAATATAAAAAATGATGCAAGAAAAATAGGCAAAAAAGAAATAGAAGAAACAACACAAGAAGAGAAAAAACAGCCTGAAAAAGAAGAAACTAAAATAGAAAAAAATGAAATAAAGGAAGAAAAAGAAGAACAAAAACAAGAAAGAGAAGAACAAAAACAAGAAAAAGAAGAACAACAAGATGAACAAATAAATGAAGAAAAAACAGAAACATTAGAAAATAAAGAAGAAGAGAAAAAAGAAGTTAAATCTCAAGAAAAAGTCCCAAAAATAATAGAAGAAGTAATTGAAAAAATGGACGAAAAGGAAGAAATTAAATCAGAAAATTAAAAATTTTTATAATTTTAAAAACGGAAAACGAGGATTTAATGAGAAAAAGAGAGTTAAAAAATATGGAATGGGGGATGTTAATTGTTGCAATAATCCTTACAATAATAGGAATAATTGCACTATTTTCAGCCACTCAAGAAACAGAATATGATGAATTTAAAAAACAAATAATATGGTTTGTTGTAAGTATAATAATGATGGTAATAGTAATGCTAATAAATTATGAAACATTGGTAAAACTATCACCAATTTTTTATGGTATATTTATTGTACTGTTAATAGCAGTATTATTCACAGAACCAATAAATGGTGCGACAAGCTGGTTTAACATAGGAAACTTTTCATTTCAGCCATCAGAATTTGCAAAAATTGCTGTTATATTATTTTTAGCATTTGTAATATCAAAAATACAGGAAAGATATATGGAAGATATAAATAAGCCAACAAAGTTGTTACTAATATTGGCAGTAGTTGCAGTTCCATTATTATTAATAATAAAACAACCGGATTACGGAACAGCAATGGCATTTTGCGTTGCACTTTTTATGATGTTATTTACATCAGGCTTAGACAAAAAATATATAATTGCAGCATTAATAATAGTTTGCATATCAATACCAATATTATATAATTTTGTATTACCAGAACATGCTAAAAAAAGAATAGATATATTTTTAAACCCTGAATCAGACCCACGTGGAAGTGGATACAACATAATACAATCAAAATTAGCAATAGGAGCAGGACAACTAACAGGAATGGGACTATTAAAAGGTAATCAAACACAATTAGGATATTTATATCCTAAAACAACAGAGTTTATATATTCAGTAA
>CAKPQY010000035.1 GCA_934179885.1 uncultured Clostridia bacterium | reverse complement strand
GTGGATGTAGCGTAGTTGGTTAACGCGCCAGTTTGTGGCACTGGAGACCGTGGGTTCGAGTCCCATCTTCCACCCCAGTTTTTTAATTTAATATTGGGCTGTAGCCAAGCGGTAAGGCACCAGACTTTGACTCTGGCATGCGCTAGTTCGAATCTAGCCAGCCCAGCCAAAATAAAAAGATACATTTTGCTTTAAATATAAGCATTTGATGTATCTTTTTTTATATAAATTAATGCAGTAGTAATGCAATAGAATTTTTTAAGATATTTTACTCAATGATTTTTATTAAAATTTAGCCAAGGTATAATTCATTTTTCAATTTTTATTGACAATTCCCTTAATCCATGTATAATTAAATGTAACAAATCAAAATAAAAGGACTGATTACATGAACAATTATTTAGGAAAATTAGAATATAACAAAATTTTAGAAAAATTATCAACATATGCAATAACATATTTAGGAAAAAACTTAAGCTTAAATTTGTCACCTTCTAACAATAAAGAAAAAGTACAAAATATGTTAAAAGAAACTGAGGAAGCTGTAAATCTTTTATACAGATGCAACACTCCCCCAATTTCTGAAATAGCAGATAACACAATTAATATAAAAACAATTGAATCATATGGTACACTTTCAATAAAATCAATTTTGGAATTAGCTAACATACTAAGCATATCAGAAAGTTTAAAAAAATATTTTTATGCAGATTATATTGATACTAACGAATTTTTGTGTTTAGAAAATACTTTTTCTAAATTGTATTCAAACACATCAATTACTGAAAAAATTTCAAATTGTATAATAGATGAAAATACTATTGATGATAGAGCTTCAAAGGAATTAGCAAGCATAAGAAAAAAGCAAAGAAATATCGAACAAGATATAAAATCTAAATTAAATACATTTCTCCATTCTTCAACATATTCAAAATATATTCAAGAAAATGTTGTTACAATTAGAAATGATAGATATGTAATTCCAGTTAAAGAAGAATATAGAAGCCAAATTAAAGGATTTGTACATGATATTTCAAGTTCAGGTTCTACTGTATTTATTGAGCCAATTTCTGTTTTTGAATTAAACAATGAAATTGCTAATTTAAAAATTGAAGAAAATTTAGAAATTGAAAAAATATTACAAAATTTAAGTAAATTATTCTATCCTTATGTAGAAGAAATTAAAAAAGATATTGAATGTATTGGAACACTTGATTTTATATTTGCAAAGGCTAAATATTCTAGAGATATTAAAGGTATAACTCCTTTAATAAATGATAGTAAAGAAATTAAATTAATAAATGCAAAACATCCTTTGCTTAATCAAAATACTGCTGTGCCTATATCACTTGAATTGGGAACAAGTTTTAATACTTTAGTAATTACTGGGCCAAATACTGGTGGAAAGACCGTAACTTTAAAAACTATTGGACTTTTAACTGCAATGGCTTGTAGTGGTCTTAATATTCCTGCATCAGAAAAAACTTCTATTTATGTTTTTGACAAAATATTTGCTGATATTGGCGATGACCAAAGCATTTCTGATTCACTTAGTACTTTTTCATCACATATGAAAAATATTGTTGATATTGTAAATAATTCAACATCAAATTCTTTAATTTTAGTAGATGAATTGGGCTCTGGAACTGACCCAATTGAAGGGGCTTCACTTGCAATTAGCATTTTAGATTATTTTAAAAATAATTGTAGCCTTACAGTTGCAACTACTCACTATCAAGAATTAAAAAAATATGCTTTAGTAACTGATGGTTTTGAAAATGCATCTGTTGAGTTTGATATAAATAACCTTTCTCCTACTTATCACCTTTTAATTGGTGTACCGGGAAAAAGTAATGCATTTGAGATTAGTAAAAAACTTGGCCTTTCAGAAAAAATTATTGATAAAGCAAAATCAAATTTAAATAAAAATGATGTTGATTTTGAAGAATTGCTAAAAAATATTTATGATAATAAATCTGCAATAGAAAATGAAAAAATTGAAATTTCAAAAGAGTTAGAAAATGTTTCTAATTTAAGAAAATCTTTGGAAAGAGATAATTCAAAATTATTAGAGCAAGAACAAGATATTATTAATAATGCAAAAATTAAAGCTAGAAATATTTTGTTGGATGCCAAAGAAGAAGCTTCTTCAATTATTTCAAAAATGAATCAAATTGAAGTTTCTAATAATTCTAATAGTGAGCTAAATAATTTAAGAAATAAATTAAATAAAGACATTAAAAATATATCTATTTCATCTATTGTTGATGAAAATAACCATCCTTCAAAGAATTTGTTAGATGCAAAAGATATTAAGCCAAATACAGAAGTTTTTGTTTCTTCTTTAGGACAAAATGGAATTATAGTTTCAAATATTTCAAAATCAAATGAAGTACAAGTTCAAATTGGTAGCATGAAAATGAGTATAAATATAAAATATTTGGAAAAAGTTAAAAATTCTAATAAAAAAGCTAGTTCTACTGTATCTTATAATTCTGTTTCTAAAACTAGAACTGCAAAATCTGAAATAAATGTTATTGGTTTAAATGTAGATGAAGCTGTTTTGATTATAGATAAATTTTTAGATGATTGCTATCTTGCAAAATTACAAACTGTAAGAATTGTTCATGGTAAAGGAACTGGGAAATTACGCGAAGGAATTCATAAATTTTTGAAAACCAATTCTCATGTTAAATCTTTTAGAGTTGGTACTTTTGGTGAAGGCGAAATGGGAGTAACTGTTGTAGAATTAAAATAAATGTCAGAAGGGACGTCCCTTCTGACCTATTTTAATTCTATCTCTATTTTTTTATCTTCTTTTAAATCTATTTTTCTATATTTAACTCCACAACTATCAAGCAATTTTCTTGAAGCAATATTATTTTCTGAGGTTGCATATTTATCAGACAAATAAACAACTTCTTTAATTCCAGACTGGATAATAATTTTAGCACACTCATTACAAGGAAATAAGTCTACATATATTTTTGCATTTTCTAAATCTTTTTTACTTCCTCTATAATTTAGAATTGCATTCATTTCTGCATGACATACATATGGATATTTTGTATCTAAATTATCTCCTTCTCTTGCCCATGGAAACTCATCATCGCTAAACCCATTTGGTGCTCCATTATATCCTATTGATAAAATTCTATTATCATTACTTACTATGCATGCTCCTACTTGTGTTGATGGGTCTTTGCTTCTCATTGCTGATAATTTGGCTATTGCCATAAAGTATTCTTCCCAACTTATATAATTTTCTCTTTTTTTGTTTAAATTATTATCCATATAATCTCCTCCTTGTGTCAAAAAAGGCCATCCCTTCTGACACAATTTATTTTCTAACATAAGTTATATATTCATAATCAAAATTATTGATTCCATCATCTGGGCCTTTTTCTCTAGAAACTTCTTTCCATTCTTCCTCATTTATTTTTGGAAATACTGTATCACCTTCAAAGTCTTTATCTAATTGTGTTACATACATTTTTTTGCAATATGGCATCAACAAATTATATATAATTGCTCCACCTATTACAAAATTTTCTTCTTCATCATCCATGTATTCTTGTAATTCTAATAGTGAATGTACAACTTTTACACAGTCTGAATCTATATTAAAATCAGGATTTCTACTTAATATTATGTGTTTTCTATCTGGAAGAATTCCACCTAAAGATTCAAATGTTTTTCTTCCCATTATTATTGTATGTCCTGTCGTTTTTTCTTTAAATCTTTTTAAATCATCTGGCAATTTCCAAAGCATGCCGTTGTCTTTTCCTATTACATTGTTTTTTGCTTTTGCTACTATTATACTTAACATTTCTTTTGCTCCTTATTTATTATAATACTGTGGTTTAGGAATTTTCTAAACCTCATAAAACCAAAATTAATTACTTAAATTGCAACTGGAATTTTTCCTAGTTTTATCTCTTTATTGTAATCATAATCTTGAATTTCAAAGTCTTCTACTTTAAATTCGTAGAAATCTTTTGTTGGATTATTAATGACTAACTTTGGACTACATTCAACTGGCTCTGCTTCAATCAACTTTTGGATTAGTGGCACATGTCTGTCATATATATGGCAATCGCCAATATTGTGTGTTAATGTTCCTACTTCTAATCCTGCAACCTGTGCAAACATACATAATAATGCTGCATATTGCATTGTATTCCATCCATTTGCAGCAAGCATGTCTTGTGAACGTTGATTCAAAATAAGATGTAGCTTTCCACCTTTTACTAACCATTGTGTAGAATATGCACATGGCTCCAAATTCATATCTTTTAATTCTGCATGGTTGAAAAGGTTTGTCATAATTCTACGACTAGCTGGATCATTTTTTAATAAATATAAAGCATAATCAACTTGGTCCATTAATTGAATTCCTTCTTTTGTTTTGAATTCATATTTTTGTGCAAATTGATATCCATATGCTTTACCAATTGTTCCATCTTCTCCTGCCCATTGGTCCCAAATATGTGAGTTTAATTCACTTACCTTATTGGATTTTTTTTGCCAAATCCATAAAATCTCATCAATTGCTCTTTTTACAGTTTGGCTGTTGTTTCTTAATGTTATCATTGGAAATTCTTTTCCTACATCATATACATTGTGAACTCCAACAATAGAAAAGTAATTTGCTTCGGTTCCATCCTCCCATCTTGTGCGCACTCCTGTGCCTTCTGAAGAATATCCTTCTTCAAGAATTTTCTTGCAGGTTTCAATAAAATGTTTGTCAGCTTGTGTCATAAAAAAATCCTCCTTTTTATACTTGCTTTCTTTTGTTTCATCCGAATTATATCACACAACTTTACGTTTTTCTACATTTTTAGTAAATATTCATTTTATTTTTTAAACTTCCCACTTTGGCACATATTCTTCTTCATGCTCACCAAGTTCCTGAATATAACCATTTTCCAAATTTAATCTATACAAATAATTCTCTATTTCTTCATATTCTTCTTTAGTTAACTTTCTATTAATATCTTCAATCTCTTTTGCCCTATATGTTGGAAAATATTGAGCCATAACACTTACATAAACATCATTCATATTATCATTAATCCATTTCAAAACTCTTCTAGAATTTAAAATATGATTTGGTAAAACTAAATGACGAATAATCATGCCTTTTTGCATAATTCCATTTTTATCAAATTGTGCTTTGCATACTTGCCTATGCATTTCTTTTATTGCACTTGTTGCAATTTCAAAATAGTTATCAACCTTTGATAAACGTTTTGCTAATAAATCATCTGAATATTTTAAGTCAGGCAAATATATGTCTATGTAGCCCTCTAACATCTTTAAAGTTTCCACTTTCTCATATCCATTAGTATTATAAACTATTGGTAATGTTAGTCCATTTTTTCTTGCGATTTTTATTGCTTCTATTATTTGTGGCACATAGCTTGTTGGCGTTACCAAATTAATATTTTCAACGTTTTTTGCTTGTTGTTCTAAAAATATTTCAGCAAGTCTTTCTATTGATATTTCTTTACCTTTTCCTTGCTGGCTGATTTCATAATTCTGACAGAATACACAATTCATATTACAATTCGAAAAAAAGACTGTCCCAGAGCCTTTTTTTCCACTTATACATGGTTCTTCAAAATTATGTATCGAATATAAAGCTATTTTTACGGTATCTTTTGATTTACATCTTCCAACTTGTCCATCTAATCTATTTATTCCACAATTATGCGGGCAAATTGCGCATTTTTCCAAGTTACATAGTATTTTATTTTGCGATTCCATTCTATTTTTCTTCTTCCTATTTGAATTTTATTTATATATTATCAAATTTTAACGTCTTATTTTAAAACTGTAAATTGTAACTATTTCACACTCTCTACAAAAATATTTTCTTCTGAATCTTTAACTAAATTTATCGTTTTTGTAGTAAATTTATCTATATTTTCTTTCACAACTTCAATTGCTCTTGTTTCACTTTCATTACTTTTAATTGTTGCAACTGTTTCTTGATCTATGTTTTTTATATAAATATCATAAACTTCATTTTCATCTTCTAGTCCCATTGAATTTTCATAATCTTCTAAATATTCAACAATTTCTACTTCATATCCCACTTTAGTTTTATTTATTTTCTTTATATAGAACATATCATCTTGTGTATCTAAACCGATTCCTGTTGTTATATATTTTCCATAATTTTTATCATAATATATATATTCAGAACCTTCTTTTGGAAATTGTTTTGTAAAATTATCTCCAAATATTTCTATTGCTTTTTCCTGAATTTGATTATAATCCAATTCAAATTCTTCTAAATTTTTCTTTACAACTTCCCATACCCACAAATCTGGTGCATTATTAATATTATCAAATTTTGGTAATGCTTCTTCTGTTACTTCTTGCCACATATATATTTTAGATATATATTCTTCTATTTTTTCAACTTCTGAAACATTTACTGTATTTTGATTTATATTATTTTTGTATACATACATTCCAACAAAAATTACTAATAATACACATATTATTGCTAGTAGTTTTTTCACCGGCTCCATCTCCTGAATTATTTTTTGTCATCAAATTTTCTTTTAGCTATATTACTCAAATCTTCTTATATTATTTTATTTGTTAATTATTGCTTAATTTCAGCTTTTTCCTCAACACCTGTTGCAATTACAGTTACTTGAACTTCATCTCCCATATTTTCATCAATTACAGTTCCAAATATGATGTTTGCATCTTCACTTACTTTTTCATTAATAATTGCAACTGCACTGTTTATTTCCATAAGACTTAATTCATTGTTGCCTTTTACATTAAATATTACACCTTTTGCTTCATCTATTTTATTTTCTGTTAATGGATTTTCTATTGCTTGTCTTACTGCCTCTTCTACTTTTTTCTCTCCTGATGCTCTGCCTATTCCCATATATGCTTTTCCACGATAGCTCATCGTTGTTTTAATATCAGCAAAATCTATATTAACTTCACCTACTGATGTTAATAAATCTGTTATACTTGTAATTCCTTGTTCTAAAATATCATCTGCTAAAGAAAATGCATTATTTAATGAAATTTTTGAATCTGTTACTTTTAATAAATTGTCATTTAAAACAACAATTAAATCATCAACATTATTTTTTAATCTCTCTGTTCCTTTTTCAGCTCTTAATTTTCTTGCTTTTCCTTCAAACGCAAATGGTTTTGTTACTATTCCTATTGTTAATATTCCCATTTCTTTTGCAATTTCTGCTACAATTGGTGCAGCACCTGTTCCAGTTCCTCCACCCATTCCAGCTGTTATAA
>CAKPQY010000034.1 GCA_934179885.1 uncultured Clostridia bacterium | reverse complement strand
AAAATCTTACCAAGAAGAACAACAGGATGTTGTGCAAAACATCAAAGAGATATTACTACAGCAGTTAAAAGAGCTAGACATATAGCTGTATTACCATACTCACAACAATAATAAATTATTTAATAAAAAGTTAGAAATTTTTGAATTTCTAACTTTTTATCTTTCTATTTCACATGTATTAAATTTTTCTAATAATTTAGGTAATGAATTTCTTGTATAATCTTCGATTTCAAAGTCCATAACTGAACTTTCAGTAGACATTAAGCCCACCTTTTCTAGCCATTCTGATTGACATTTGTACACATGTTCAAGATAATATTCTGAATCAATAGAATTAGAATTATGTCCATCTATTTGTTCTCTTATTACATGTGCTAAACATTCGTAAGGGTCATCATAATGAATTTTTACTCTATTTTTGGCAGAGGAATCTTTATCTAATCTTGCTGTAGCATGATATGCTGAGATATTTTTGGCCCACGAATCATAAATTTTACAACCATTTTTATATAGAATATCTTTAAGTAAGCTGAGTTCTTCATCATTTAAAGTACATATATTTTTTAAATCACGTAAATATTTATCTTCTATTTGTATACCTATTGGGCAATTATTTTTTAAAACGACATTGGATTGATTTGTAATACATTTTAATAATTTGATATTATCTTTATTTATATTTTTAATATTGCAAATTTTATTAAATAAGTGTAATTCATCGTTTGAAATAAATGTAGAATTTCCCATATTATTTAATAGTAACAGATTTCTATTAACATATGCTGATGGCACTTCAATAAAATTTGCTTTTTTACCAGGCATTTTACTATGAGCTGAATAGCCTATAATACTTTCTTGGTGTTCATTTGTATACATTATTTGTAATTCAGTCTTTATAGGAATAATGCTAGAATCTATACCAAAGAAATCTGAAACATAACCGCTTGATTCCCTTTTATTTTTAATCCTAGAAGGGTCTTTACTAATTGATATTCCAAGATTTTTTAGAATAGAAGAATTTTCTACTATATCTGGTAAAGCATTAGAATAAAGTTTTAACCCTAATTTACTGTCTATTCTAGAATCAAAATTTTTTAATAATTGTTTGAAATCTATTTTAGATGAATTTCTATCATTTTCTAAACTTTCTATATCGATTTTTGAATTATAGTCACCTAAAGCTGTTAATATTTCTAATTTCTTCTCACATTCACTAATTAAATTATTGTATTTTGTTTTTAGCTCGCTTGCATACTCTTTTGAATATACAGTCTCTGAATCAAATATGCTTAAAATATCATTAAGAATGTTTTTACTTTGTGTATAATATTCTAAGTATGTGCAATCTGCATCATTTATTTTTGATTCAAAATTATGATATTGTTTGGAAAGTTCAATATTTTTTTCTCTTTCATCTGAAATTTCTTTAAATGTTTTATATTCAGGGTTATTTTTACTAATTGTTATATTACGAGGTATTTTTTCAATTATAATACGTAATCCAATTAAGTCGGTAATATCTTTAATAGAAATAGAAGAGGAACTTTCTTTTAATCTACGAATATAATCTGATAGTTTTTCAATATCACTTTTTTGAGATTTTATTCTGTATGTTATATAAATAGAATAATTTGGTTCTGGAAACTTTTTATTAATTTCTAATAGTAAACTAGAAACTATTATTTCTAAATATTTCATTATATCTATGTCATTTGATAAAATCATTTCATTTAAATCTTTTAATATATAATCATTGTACAAACATTCATATTTTTTATCTTCGATATCGTTATTAAATGGTTTATTCATATATAGTACCTCCTTCTAATAATATTAACACTCGTATACAATTATACCATAATTTACATAAAGATGCAAATTTTAAGTTTCGGTGTTTTTTTTGAAGTTTTCCTTCCGGGGATTCCTACTTATTATTATTGTATGTATGATTGATTGAAATGAGTTTTAGAATTTGTTATTGTTTAGATTGAGGAATGTTCACGGACAAAATTAATATAGTTCTATTTTTCTAATTTTCTCGGTTCAATACGAGCTCTAAAAAAATCTAAAATTGCGTGTTTGAGCCTCTCCGACTTTGCGCACCCTCAAACACGCAATTTAATATTTTTTAAGATACTCTCCAATCACATTCGAAAATTTTCAAAATAGAACTATATTAATTTTGAGCCTGAGTGAAAGCGGCCCAAGCTAAACAATTAAAAATTCTAAACGAATGTAATGAACGAATACATACAATAATAATAAGTAGGAATCCCCGGAAGGAAAACTTCAAAAACACTGAAACCCAAAGATGCAAATCCATTGCAATCTGTCCAAAAATATAGTAAAATATTAAATAGATTAAAAATTAATTATTAGATAATGATGCGTAAAGCAAAGTATAATATAGTGAAGGGAAGATATATATGTTAAAAGAATTAGGAATTGATGAAGATTTAGAAAGAATATCAAATGAAGTAGAAGAAGAAATAAAAGAACAATTTGAAAATATAGAAAAAATAAGTGAAAAAAATAGCTTAAAAGTATTATCAGCATTTCAAAATAGTGACTTACAAGAAATGCATTTAAATTCATCAACAGGCTATGGAATAGACGAAGCTGGTAGAAATAAAATAGAAGAAATATATGCAAAAGTATTTAAAGCAGAAGATAGTTTAGTACGTGCGCAATTTATATCTGGAACACATGCTTTAGCAATAACACTATCAGCATTATTAAGACCAAATGATACAATGATAAGCATTACAGGAGCTCCTTATGATACACTTCAAACTGTAATCGGATGTGGAGCAGAAGCAAGCCAAAGTTCTTTAAAAGCATATGGAATTAAATATGAACAAATAGAACTTATAGATAATGATTTTGATATAAAATCAATACAAGAAAGATTAAAAAAACGAGATGTAAAACTAGTTGAAATTCAAAGGTCAAGAGGGTATTCAACAAGAAAGAGCTTAACAATTGAAAAAATAGAAAAGGCAATAAAAGCAATTAGAGAAGTAAACACAGAAGTAATTATCATGGTAGATAATTGCTATGGTGAATTTGTACAAGATAGAGAACCAATAGAAGTAGGAGCAGATATAGCTGTTGGTTCACTAATGAAAAATTTAGGAGCTGGAATTGCAACATCAGGGGCATATGTAGTTGGAAGAAAAGAATTAATTGAATTATGTGCAGAAAGATTAACAGCACCAGGAATAGGAAAAGAAATAGGACCATCACTAGGACAAAATACACAATTGTTAAAAGGACTATTTTTTGCACCACAAGTTGTAGAATCAAGTGTAAAAACAGCAATATTTGCAAGTAAAATTTTAGAAAAACTAGGATACGATGTAGATCCAAAATTTGATGAAATAAGAGCAGATATTGTTCAAACTATAAAACTTGGAACAGAAGAAAATTTAGTAAAATTCTGTCAAGGTATTCAAAAAGGTTCACCAATTGATTCAAATGTAATACCAATTCCAAGTGAAATGGGTGGATATGAAGATAAAGTAATAATGGCAGCAGGAACATTTACAGAAGGTTCAACAATAGAATTGAGTTGTGATGGACCAATTAGAGAGCCATTTATTGCATATATGCAAGGTGGACTAACTTATAATTATGGAAAATTTGGAATATTAAAAGCAATACAAGAAATGAAAAAAAGGGATTAAGGTGACAATGAAAGTTATAGTAATTGGAGGCGGACCTGCCGGAATGATGGCAGCTATAACCGCAGCAGAGGCTGGAAATAAAGTTATTTTATTAGAAAAAATGGAGAGACTAGGAAGAAAATTATTGATTACGGGTAAAGGAAGATGTAATATAACTTCTTCTTTACCAATTGATGATTTTATTCAAAATACCCCAGGAAATGGACAATTTTTATATAGCTGTTTTAAAAATTATACTAATAAAGATATAATACAATTTTTAAAATCGCAGGGTCTAGAGGTGAAAGAAGAAAGAGGAAATAGAATATTTCCCGTGACTGATAAATCTTTAGATGTTTTAGAGTGTTTCAAAAAAAGGTTAAAAGAATTAAATGTTGAAATAATCTATAATGTTAGAGTAACAGAAGTTATGCGAAAAAACGGACAAGGAAATTTGCAAGTTAAAACAGAAGATAATAAATTATTTGATGCTCAAAAAATAATTTTGGCAACAGGAGGAAAAAGCTATCCTTTAACAGGTTCAACAGGTGATGGATATGAAATTGCTGAAAAATTAGGACATACAGTAACAAAAATAAGACCTTCTCTAGTTCCATTAGAATGTTATGATAAAAATACGTGTAAAAGTTTACAAGGATTATCTTTAAGAAATGTAAAAATAGAATTAAAAAATATAGAAAATAATAAAGTAATTTATGAAGATTTTGGAGAAATGCTATTTACACATTTTGGAGTGTCTGGACCAACTATTTTGAGTGGCTCAGCGCATTTAGTAAGATATAAAAATATAGATGAGCTTTTAAAAAACAAAAAGATTATCTTAAAAATAGATTTTAAACCAGCACTTTCAGAAGAAAAACTAGATGAAAGAATATTAAGAGACTTTAGTGAGTTTAAAAATAAACAATTTAAAAATAGTTTAGATAAGCTTTTACCTCAAAAATTAATACCTGTAATAATTGAGAAAAGTAAAATAAATCCTGATAAAAAGGTAAATGAAATTTCTAAACAAGAAAGAAAGAATTTAGTTAAATTATTAAAGAATTTTGAATTAACTATTAGTAATTTTAGACCAATAGATGAAGCTATAATCACAAGTGGTGGTATAAATATTAAAGAAATAAATCCAAAAACTATGGAATCAAAATTAGTACCAGGTTTATATTTTGCAGGAGAAATAATTGATGTTGATAGTTATACAGGTGGTTTTAATCTTCAAATAGCTTATTCTACAGGATATACAGCAGGAAAGTAAGTGAATTTGAGACAACTAGGGACAGTGCAAAAACGTCTCAAGAAGGAGTAATATGGAAAGTTTTATTTCAATTAAAGAAAATGTACAAACTGAAATTGTTGTAAAAAAATCAAAATTTATATGCAATTTAATTAAAGTTGAAAATCAAGAAGAAGCAGAAAATACTATAAAACAAATAAAAAAGCAATATTATGATGCAAGGCATAATTGTGTAGCATTTAGGATAGTTGAAAATGAACAAATTATTGAAAAAGCAAGTGATGATGGAGAACCTTCAGGAACAGCAGGTGGACCAATGTTAAATATTCTTCAGAAAAATAATTTGTGTAATGTTTTAGTTGTTGTAACAAGATATTTTGGAGGTATATTGCTTGGAACAGGAGGACTTGTAAGAGCTTATTCTGATGCAACTTTAGAAGCAATAGATGTTGCAGAAAAAATTGAAAAATGTATTGGACAAGAAGCGGAAGTAGAAATTGAATATAATAATTTAGAAAATTTTAAACATTATTGTAAAATTAATAACATATTTATAGGAGATTTTGTTTATTCAGATATAATTTTTTGTAAAATTCAGTTACAAGAAAGTAGCAAACAAAGATTAATAGAAGATTTTGAGACAAAAAAAATAAATTTGATAAATTTAAAGTTTTTATCTAAAAAATTAATAGATAAATGTATAATAAAATAACACTTTTGTAAAAAAATGGAAAAAATAATTTTATATGTAATATAATCGGGACTGTAAAAAATTTACAGTTCTTTAATTTGCTGTTATGCAAATGTTTTATAAAACATTTTACATAATTTAAATAAACAAATGAAGAAAATATTTTATTTAGGGGGTTATTTAAATGAAAGAAAAAACAACTATCTTGATAGCAGATGATAATCAAGAATTTAGTCAAACACTTGCTAATTACATACACGAGCAAGCAGATATGGAGGTAATAGGAATTGCAAAAGACGGTGAAGAAGCAGTAGATATGATAAGTAATATAACGCCAGACGTAGTTTTATTAGATGTAATAATGCCACATTTAGATGGAATAGGTGTATTAGAAAAAATAAGTATGATAAAAAGTAATAATAAACCAATTTGTATAATGCTTTCAGCAGTAGGACAAGATAAAATTACACAAAAAGCAATAAATTTAGGTGCTGAATACTATGTAGTAAAACCTTTTGATATTGAATTATTAATAAAAAGAATAAAAGAGCTTAAAAATTATAAGCCTAATCAAAATGTTAATAATTTTATAGAAAGAGAAACAAAACAACAATATGTTGAAATTCCTGGAGATAGAGAAAAGAGTGAAGAAAATTTAGAAGCTCTAGTAACAAATATTATTCATGAAGTTGGTGTTCCAGCACATATAAAAGGATATCAATATTTAAGAGAAGCTATTATTATGGTTGTTAATGATATTGATGTTATAAATCAAATTACTAAAAGCTTATATCCTAGAATTGCTTCTAAATTTAATACAACTCCATCACGTGTTGAACGTGCTATCCGCCACGCAATTGAAGTGGCTTGGGGTAGAGGAGACCAACAAACTGTTGAGAAAATTTTTGGCTATACAATTTCTGCAGCTAAAGGAAAGCCCACAAATAGTGAATTTATTGCGATGATTAGTGATAAGCTAAGGCTTGAACTTAAGTCAGCATAATAAAAAACCGTGTCTAAATTGCAGACACGGTTTTGCTTAATTCTCCTCGCGTAATGAAGGAAAAAGTAATGAAATTACCTCATCGATAAGTTCATCAATTGCCTGTTTAAAGCCTTTCCAAAAGCCTTTCATAGTGTCATCCTTTCTAATTAAGCAAGTTATAAGTATCAATTTAATTGTAGCAAATTTCTACCGAAAAGTCAATTTATGTAAATTATTAATAAAAAAAGAATAAAATTGTATATTAAATGCAAACTAATAAAAGGTGATAAAAATGAAGATATCTTTTATAAAATACGAAAAAGAAGGAAATTTTAAAATACCTAAATTATTGGGGATGAATGTAGAAGAAATAAAAGAACCAGAGCAAATAGATGAAAAAATAGAAGAACTAAAAAATCAGAAATATACAACAATAGTTATACCAAATGAATTAGCAAGTTTTTCGGAAAATATAATAAATAAATATAAAAATGATAGTTTTTTTAATATCATTATTACTCCTTCTAAGAATGAGTAAGTTTAATAATTAAAGATAAAAAATTTTAATAAGTGTATATATATGCACTTTTGAAAATCTTTTCTTCCTAAGTTATTATAAAATAGTCATAAATAAAAATGTAGCACATATAGATTTATAAAGAAAAACTGTAAGGAGGTAAAAAATGATAGAAGCACAAAGAGAAAACTTAAATATAAATAAATTAAT
>CAKPQY010000033.1 GCA_934179885.1 uncultured Clostridia bacterium | reverse complement strand
CAAGTATATTTAGATATGCATTTGCTTTTTTTCCATATCTTTTTAAGATATATGACATATATTCTATAAATGGATATTTCATATCTTGAAATAAATTTTTTTCTACTTTTTTGATATTATTTTTATATTTTGTTTGATTTTTATCTTTGTTTTCTATCAGTCTTTCTGCAATGCTTTCAGCTCTATATTTTTGAATTTGGCTACTATAAATTTTGAGGCAGCATTCTGTAATGTTTTCTATTATTGCAATTTGTAAAAATATTCCTATATTCCAGATTTCGTCCATACTTAATGTCTTTTTAGTTTGATAACTTTCTAGGTAATCGCTTAAATTTTCTTTTTCAATTTTGTTGTCTGAATATGCTACAATTTCAGATGCTAATACATATATTCTTGCAAATCCTTTATATTCTCCATTTGCAATTCCTACAAAATTTGTGTATTTTTTTAATGGTAATTCTTTTTGAATTTGTTTTACAGTTTCTTCTATTATATAGAAATTATCTAATAGCCATTCTCCTGCTGGATGTATGTTTATTCCTAGTTTTAAATGCTCGTTTAGTAAATTGTATACTTCTTCTATTGTTTTGAAGTTTTCTAGTAATCCTGGTACTGGGTATGTGTCTTTTTGTGATTTTGTTGTTATACTTTGACTTGATGCTATTTTTTCTAAGTGCTTTTGTAGTTGGGCTTTTTCTAGCATTGTGCCTGTTATTTTTAGTTTTTTATTTTCTTTCAAAAAAATTCCACTCCTTGCAAATATGTTTTATACATATTGTTTGCTAAAGAGTGGTAATTTATTCATTTTTTAACTATTATTATTTTTCATATTCTTCTATTTTTTCTTGTTGTTGAGTATATTCTGTTACTGCATTTACAAATTTATTCTTATATTGTTCTTTAGAATCATTCTCGTTATTTTTTACTTCATCATAATAATCTATTCCTGACGTTATAACTGCATACAAACTATCTTTTGACAATATATTTTCTCCTCTGGCTTCTATATTTTCAGTATTCCTATATACAGGAACATATTCGTTACCATGTTCCATCGCACTTTCAATATTTATTAGTGTCTCATCTTGGATTATTTTTGCTGTTGTTACTCCCTTATTTGTTTCTATACCGTTAAGTTGTCTCGCTGTTTTATTAAACGTCAATATCTCATCTCCGTTTTGAGCTTTAGATATAAATATATCAGCTATACGAGTTCTATCGAATCGAACATTATCTACAGTTATCTCTGTATTATTTTTTTTATTATATTCATCCACATAAAATTTCTTTATATAATTAAGTACATCTTCTTCGTTTTTTAAATTATCTATATCTTTTTCTACTTCTGCCCTTATTTTTTCCTCTTCTGTCTTTTGTTCTTCGATGGCTTTAACATCATCTACTGTCACTTTTATTCCATTTAGAAATATTTCTTTATTTGTTTGAACTCCGTTAATATTAATATCTCCTGAATAGTCTAATGCATTAACTGTTATTTTCTCATTATTTTGACTTACTCTATCATTTTTTGCTTCTTCTAATCGTTTAGTAATTGTTGAACCTGCTACTCCACCTATTCCTAGCGCTGATACAATAGCTGCTATTCCTCCTCTGATAAAATTTTTTCTTCTATATTTTAATATTACATTTTTTTCTATTTTTTGTTTTTCTTTTTCAGTTAATTCTCTTCCTCTTTTCTCTTCTGCTATTTGTATTCTTTCTCTTATTTCATTAGTTTTCTTGCTCATAAAATTCTCCTCCTAAAAATATATTATATCAAAAAATATGATTTGTCAATTATTTAAAAGTTACTTTTTTCGACTTTATTACATATAATATACTAATCAAACATAATGTTTGAAATTTATAAGGGGTGTATGTATTATGGAAATGGATGGTAAAAAACCTTATTGTCCAATGGTAGATGTTGATGGCGTTATAGCAGGTGGAAAACAATTTGACTTAGATATAACTTTACCAGAAGATAATAGAGATGTTATTTATGGTGTTATAAAAGATTGTTTTAAAGAGCCTGTACGTGACGCTGTTGTAAAATTAACTGAAGTCGTATATGATTGTGGTAAAGAAGAAAGAAGACCTATTGGTCATACTTTCACAGATGACGAAGGTGAATTCGTTTTTGGTCCTCTTTGTCCTGATAGACATTATGCAATTCAAATTTGGGCAAATACTACAAAAAAAATAAAAATATGTGCTAAATGTCATCATGAAGGAAAATGCTTAAAAGGTGAAAAACATGAAAAATGTGATTGCTTTATAGATGATAAAAAACCTGAACACAAGGAAGATAAATGTGACTGGTGTAAAGAGGATAAAAAGCCTGAACACAAAGAAGATAAATGCGACTGGTGTAAAGAAAGATAGTTGATATTTTAAAAGTTGTCAAAATGGGGTGTCCCTTTTGACAACTTTTATTACATTATTCCTATTTTTTTAGCGAATTGTTTTCCTTTTTTCATCATTTTATTTTTGTTCATCATATTTGTGTCATTATACATCATTATTAGTCCTGTAGTGATTAATCCGCCTACGATTAAACCTTTTGTAAATTTCATATTTATCAATCCCTTCGTTCATCGTCATTTAAAATTTTTTCAAATTTTTTTGCAATTTTATTGTATCCCTTTTTTACTTTTTTTATTCTCTTTTATAATGGTATATATTTCATGAATAGCAATAATTGCTAAAAAAATACCAAAATATTTTCTTAAAGTTTTTACGTCTGTATGAATTGATAAATTTGCTCCTATTATAGCTCCTAGTATTCCAAATATTGATATTATTGTTGCTAATTTTAAATCTATATTTTTATTTTTTATATTTACTATTATTGCTACAATTGATGTTGGTATAAAGAATATTAAATTTGATGCTTGGGCTACATGTTGTTCTAGTCCACATAAGAATGTCAATAAAAATATTAAAATAGTTCCCCCGTCCCATTCCTGTTCCACTTACAATTCCAGAAATGAGTCCTATTAATATCTCTGTCATTTTTCTTCCTTTCGATTCACTTCGTTTTGCTCTTCGTAACTTTTAATTTTTTTAAACATTTCTTCTGCAATATTTGTTATACATTTATCGCATTTAATCATTTGATTTATTATTAATTTTCTAAGATTTTCATCTTCTATATTATCTGCTAAATCTAAAAATTTTTGCAATTCAAATAAATATTGTGAATTTTTGTTTTTCCAGTTATTTTTTTCTAATATTTTTTTATTCATTGTTACCATCCTTTTAAAATCTGACATTTCTATTATGATACTTTTTGACTATTTTTTTCATTTTTTTCATAAAAATCTCATTTTATTATACAAGACTATATATAATGTTTATTTAAATATCATTTTATATGATACGTATATTAGAAATATAGTAAATGCTATTTTTAACACTTTATCTGGTAATTTTTTTAATAATTTTGCTCCAATATAGCCTCCTATTGCTCCTCCTATTCCGCATAATAGGGCTGTTCTCCAGTCTATAAAATTTCCTTTATAATAGAAAAAACTACTTGTTAATACCATTGGTAATATGCAGAATACTGATGTTCCTCTTGCTTTTTGCGGTTCCATATTTAGCATATAAATAAATCCTGGTACTAATATTAATCCTCCGCCTGTTGAGAAAAATCCGACTTACAAGTCCAGCCAAAAATCCTATTATTATTTGTTTAATATATTTTTTTAACACTTCTGACATAATAAAAAACCTACTTTATAGTAGGTTTTCCATTTTTTTATTATTTTATTCTAATAATTTTTTTGAAATTATTGAAAGGACAAACTAGGCATGATTAAAATTTTATGACCTTTAAAAAAATTTATTCAATGTTTTCATCTTTTATATAGTACTTTGTTCCTAACATTTTGTCTGGTAGATATTGTTGCTCTACCCAATGTCCTGAAAAATCATGTGGATATAGATATCCTTCATGATATCCTAAATTTTTCATTTCTTCTACTGGTGCATTTCTTATATGCATTGGTATTGTTCCTGTATCTTTATTGGCTACATCTTCTAAAGCTTTATTTATTGCCAGATAGCTTGCATTTGATTTTTTAGAAGTTGCTACATATATTGCTGCTTCTGAAAGTAATATTCTTGCTTCTGGCATTCCTACCATATGTACTGCTTGCATTGCAGCATTTGCCACTACTAGCGCGTTTGGATTCGCCATACCTACATCTTCTGATGCGCATATAACAATTCTTCTTGCTAAAAACATTGGGTCTTCTCCGCCATTTAAAGCTCTTGCTAAATAAAATACTGTAGCATCTGGGTCTGACCCTCTCATTGATTTTATAAATGCACTAACATTATCATAATGTGTGTCACCTTTTTTATCAAATATTGCTTTTCTACTTTGAACACAATTTTTTATTACTTCATCTGTTATATGAATATAGCCATCACTTTCCATATTTGTTGTAAGTACTGCTATTTCTAATCCATTTAATGCTGTTCTTACATCTCCATTTGATATTGCTGCCAATTTTTTTAGAGTCTCATCTTCTATTTTTATGTTATATTCTCCTAGCCCATCTTTTCTTTCAATTGCATTCTTTAAAATTGTATATATATTTTCTTCTGTTAATGGTTCTAGCTTTATAACCATTGACCTTGATATTAACGCTTTGTTTACTTCAAAATATGGGTTTTCAGTTGTTGCTCCAATTAAAATTATTAATCCGTTTTCTACATATGGAAGTAATGCATCTTGTTGTAATTTGTTAAATCTGTGTATCTCATCTATAAATAAAATGCTTCTTCCTGTTGGGTTTATCATATAATTTTTTGTTTCTTCTATTACTTTTTTGATGTCTGATACTCCTGCTGTTACTGCATTTATCTTATAGAATTTGTATTTTGTTGTTTCACTAATAACTTTTGCTAATGATGTTTTTCCGCATCCCGGAGGGCCAAATAATATTATACTAGATAATCTGTCTGCTTTTATTGTTCTATATAAGATTTTGTCTTTGCCTAGTACGTGTTCTTGTCCGACATATTCGTCTAGTGTTTTTGGTCTCATTCTGTATGCTAGTGGTTCGTTACTGTTCATAAATTTTCTCCTTTAAAAAGAATCGATAGAAGGGTCAAAAACAAAATCTCTTTTTATATTATTCACTAACTTATAAATAAAATTGTAAAGGTATTTTGTTTTTGACCCTTCTATCACTCTTTTTTATTTTCCTAAAATTGATAGTCCTTTTCTTATTAGTTCTTCTGTGCTCATATTATCTTTGACTAACTTATCAAATGCTTTTTCTATTTCTTTTTTATTATATCCAAGTACTTGTAATGCTGCTGTTGCTTCTTCGATTTTTTCTTCATTTTCTATTCTTTCTTCTAGTTTTGTTTTTGCTTCGCCTGTTTTTCCTGTTGCTTTTGTTAATTCTTGTATTTGTTGTTCTTTCTTTATTTTATCTTTTAGTTCTAAAATTATTCTTTGTGCTGATTTAGCACCAATTCCTGGCATTTGTGTTAGTGTTTTTACATCTTCTGTTATAACAGCCAATGCAAATTCTGTTGGTTCACATACTGCTAGCATCGCTAAAGCTGTTTTGGCTCCTACTCCACTTACTGATATTAATAATTCAAACATTTTTAATTCTTCTAATGTGTTAAATCCAAATATGCTTATATCATCTTCTCTGACTTTATAATATGTATGTACTTTTACTGTATCTCCTATATTTCCTAATTTTTCTATTCCTGAGTCTGACATGAATACTTTATATCCTAGTCCCCCTACATCAATTACAATATATCCTGTCATTTTCATCTCTAGTGTTCCTTTTATATATGCTAACATATTTTTTCTTCCCTTCTATTGACATATTTCCGAATTGTTTTTAGTCTTCTTTTTCAGTTTTCAAATATTCTATTAATTTGCTAATTGCCTTTCCTCTGTGACTAACTTTATTTTTTTCATCTGTGGACATTTGTGCAAAAGTTCTTGTATCATATAAAAATATTGGGTCATATGCAAATCCATCTGTTCCGCAAGGTTTATGTGTTATTTTTCCTTCACATGATTCTTCAAAAATATGTTTTTCTCCTTTTTTATCTATATAACAAATTGCACATTTAAATCTTGCTGTTCTTTGACTATCTTCAGTATCTCTTAATAAAGATAAAACTTTTTCTATTTTATCTTTATCTGTTGCATTAGGTCCTGCATATCTTTTGGTATATACCCCTGGTTCACCATTTAATTTATCAATTTCCAATCCGCTATCATCTGCTATAACTGGCATACCTGAAAATTTATAAATACTTTCTGCTTTTAGTATTGCATTTTCTATAAAAGTTTTTCCTGTTTCTTCTACTTCTATGTCATATCCTGCTTCGCTTTGAGGTATAACTTTTATGCTATATTCTTTTACTTTGTCTGAAATTTCTTTTACTTTATGTTCGTTGTTGCTCGCTAAAATTATTGTACGCATAATATCACTCCTTAAATTAGTAATTGTATAATTTTTTTAGTACTCACTTAAATATCATAAAAATAAGTTGCTTCTAAATCTGCTTCATGCATTAATAATGCTAATGGATATTTTTTATATGCTGCTCCTATTGTGTTGTATAATTCTTTTGGTTCTGTAAATCCCATGTGCCAACGAATTGCGTATTTTTCTTCTGGTGTTAATTTCATGTATTCTGTTATCATCATTACTGATTTTTCTCCATGTCCATATGGTATTGTGTCATCTATTGTGTAATATGGTACTTTTTCCCATACTCCTAATGCATTTTTTGCATTTCTATAATCTACTTTATAAAAATTTGCTTTGCATAGGTCGTGTAGTAATGGGACTATTATTAGTGTTTCTGGATTTACTTCTAATGGTTCTATATTTGTTTCTACTTTGTGTTTTAGTATTTCATATACTTTTAAGCTGTGTTCTACTAGTCCCCCTTCATAGTCTCCGTGAAATCTTGTGCTTGCTGGTGCTTTGAAGAAGTCTGTTTTTTCTATAAATTCTATTAGTTCGTCTATTCCTTCTCTTTTTACTTGTTTTAATAATTCTAAAAATTGTTCTTTCATTTTTTACCTGCTTTCTTGACTTTTATTTTTATTTTTTCTCTTATTTTCTTTGCCTATTATATAAATATAAACTCAAAATGTCAATAGTTTTTGCAAATTTTTGTTTGTTAAAAATCTGTCAAGAAAGTAATTTCCCTCTGACAGATTTTTTATTATCTATTCAATTTTTTAATTCTCTCAATTGCTTCAATTGTATTCTCTTTAGTATTAAAAGCAGTTAACCTAAAATACCCTTCACCATGAGGACCAAAACCACTTCCTGGAGTTCCAACAACATTTGCCTCTTCTAGTAATTTATCAAAAAATTCCCATGATGTCATACCTTCTGGAATTTTAAGCCAAATATATGGTGAGTTAACTCCTCCATATACACTAAATCCTGCTTCTTCCAATCC
>CAKPQY010000032.1 GCA_934179885.1 uncultured Clostridia bacterium | reverse complement strand
ACAACATTTTTAAAACAAAGTAGAGTACCATATTTAAGAAGAAGTATGGGAGTAGTATTCCAAGACTTTAGATTATTACCAGATAAAACTGTATATGATAATGTAGCATATGCAATGTACATAGTAAGGGCAACACCAAAACATATAAGAAGACAAGTTCCAATGGTGTTATCATTAGTAGGATTAAGTGGAAAAGCAAAAATGTATCCAAATGAATTATCAGGTGGAGAACAACAAAGAGTTGCATTAGCAAGAGCCTTGGTAAATAACCCATCAATGCTAATAGCAGACGAGCCAACAGGAAACTTGGATCCAGATACAGCTTGGGATATAATGAATCTATTAAATGAAATAAACATGAGAGGAACAACAGTAGTTGTAGCAACACACGCAAAAGATATAGTAGATAAAATGAAAAAAAGAGTAATCCATATAAACAAAGGCGAAATAGTAAGAGATGATAAAAAAGGTGGGTATGATTGTGAAATATAATATATTTGGATATTTAATAGGCGAAGGTTTTAGTAATGTATTTAAAAATAAAAAATCAACAGGTGCATCATTAATGATAATGTGTGCAACAATGATAATATTTGGAATATTTTTAATACTTGGTGAAAATATAAATCATTTCGTAGATGATGTAAAATCAGAACAAGGTTTTCAAGTTTTTCTAGTAACAGATGCAACAGAAGAACAAATTCAAGAAGTTGGAGATAAAATAAGAGCTATAGATGGTGTCAATACAGCAGAATTTAAAGGCAAAGATTATGCAATGAATTTTATGAAAGAAAAATTTGGAGACAAAGCAGAATTACTAGATGGATATGATGATGATTTCTTTTCAACATCATATATAGTAACATTAACTGATTTGAGATTAAGTAAAGATATACAAAGTGAAATATTGCAATTTGATAATGTAAAGAAAATAACAAGTAGTGATGAAACAGTAACAACATTATTAAGTGTAGCAAATGGAATAAAAATAGTTACTGGAGTAATATTGATATTATTAGTAATTATCTCAATATTTATTATATCAAATACTATAAAATTAACAGTACATGCAAGAAGAAAAGAGATATCAATTATGAAGTATGTTGGTGCAACAAATAGTTTTATAAGATGGCCATTTATAGTTGAAGGTATGATAATAGGAGTTTTAGCAAGTTTAATATCAATAGTAATTGTTGGTGGAGCATATAGTATAATAGCAGAACAAGCAGTAAACTCAACATTTATGATAAAAATAGGATTAAGTTTGTTAAGCTTTAAAGATATGATTTCTTCAATAATAGTTGTATATATGTTATTAGGAATAGGAATAGGAGCTTTGGGTAGTGTTATTTCTATGAGAAAATATTTAAAAGTTTAGAGGAGAGAACATGCGTAAAAATTTATGTATTGTTTTAATCTTACTAATTTGTTTTGTAACAACTTTTACATATGCAGAAAATGAATCTGAAAACAATACAACAAATTTGCAAACACAAGATTTACAAACACAAAGAGATGAATTACAAAATCAATTAAGTGAAGCAAATGGAGAACTAGAAGAAGTACAAAGCAACTTGTCTGAAAATTTACAGCAAGTAGAAAAATTAGATGAAAAGATAGCAACAGCAGAAACACAATTAGAAGAACAAGAAAGTAAGATTACAGAGTTAAAAGATTCTATTAATAAAATAGAAACAGAATTGAATACAGTAACAGAAAAATATGAAAAGCAGAGAAAATTGTTTGAACAGAGATTAGTGGCAACTTACGAATCGGGAGAAACCCAATATTTGGATATATTGCTAAAATCAAAAAGTATTTCTGATTTCTTATCTAGCTACTATATAATAACAGAATTAGCAGAATTAGATAATGATCTAATAAGTGAATTAGAAGAAAAAAAGAAAACAATAGATTTATCAAGACAAAAACTAGAAAATGAAAAAGAAGAATTAGCAACAATAATCGAAAATCAAACAAGATTATCAAGAACATTACAAAATACAAAAAAAATGAGAGAAAGCTTTATAGAAAAACTTTCAGATGATGAAAAAAATCTACAAGCTAAAATAGATGAAATAAACGAACAATATGAAAATGTAAATAAACAAATTTTAGATTTAGCTATGAAAGGAATTGATACAGCATATATAGGAGGAGAATTGGCTTGGCCAGTTCCAGGATATACCAGAATTACATCAAAATATGCAATGAGAGTGCATCCAATAACAGGACAATATAAATTACATACAGGTGTAGATATTGGAGCGCCAGAAGGAGCAAACTTTATTGCAGCAAATGATGGAATTGTTACAAAAGCAGAATATAATACAGCATATGGAAAAATGGTAATAATTGACCACGGTGGCGGAATATCAACATTATATGCACATGGTTCAGAGATATTAGTAGAAGTTGGGCAAAATGTAAAAAGAGGAGAAACAGTATTAAAAGTTGGCTCAACAGGATATTCAACAGGACCACATGCACATTTTGAAGTAAGAATAAATGGAATAACAACAGACCCACTTCCATATATAACAACTGGACTAATTCCAGGGGAAGAAAACAACATTGATGATAATACAAACACTACAGAATAATATTATAGATGGTTGGCATCCAAAAAATTTAAAAAATTTTTTGGATGACGATGAACGGAACGAAGAGGAGTGAAAAAAACATATGAAAAATATATGTAAAAAAATTACAGGTATAATGTTAATTGCAATATTCATAACAAGTACAAATGTAGCTTTAGCAGTAACGCAAGCAGAAATAGATAAACAAAAAAATCAGCAATCACAAATAAGTAATCAAATAGATGAAGCAGAAGAAAAACAAAAAGAAATTGAAGCAAAAAAATCAGAAACACAAAAACAAGTAGAAAGTATAAGCTCACAAATAGATAGCTACGAATCACAAATAGATGATTTGAACTCACAAATAGCTGATGCAAATGCAAAAATAAAAGAAGCAGAAGAAAAACTAGTCCAAAATCAAGAAGAATATGAAAAAAAGCAAGAAATTTTTAAACAAAGATTAGTAGTTATATATGAATCAGGAGAAACATCTTATCTAGACGTTTTACTAAGTTCAAGTAGCTTAACAGATTTTATTTCTAACTATTATTTGGTATCAGAATTAACAGACATGGATGCTCAATTAATGGAAAGTTTAGAAAAACAAAAAGAAGAAATAGAAACTTCTAAAAAAGAGATAGAGGCAAGCAAAGAAACATTAACAACAGCTAAAGCAAGCAAGGAAAATGTTGCTAATCAATTAAAAAGTGCAAAAACTGAAAAAGATAAATATGTTGCACAATTATCTGATGAAGAAAAAGAATTAGAAAAAGAAATACAAGAATTAAAACAGGCAAATGCAAGAATAGCAAACGAGATTAAAATAGCAGAAGAAAAATATAAAAAACAACTTGAAGAACTTAAAAATAATACATCAGGAGGTTCATCAAACACAGCTGGTTCAGGATTTTTTATGACACCTGTAAAAACAGGATCAATATCAGCAAAAGCATATTATTCTAGTGGAAAATTCCATGGAGCTGTTGATTATGCAGTATCAGTTGGAACACCAGTATATGCAGCGGCCGCAGGAGTTGTAATGTCTACAGCTAATTTATCTGGAAGCTATGGTACATATGTTGTAATAAGACATGCAAACGGATTACAATCATATTATGCACATGGTACATATGGTTCAATATGTGTAACACCAGGACAAACTGTAGCAAAAGGACAACAAATAATGAAAAGCGGAAACACAGGAAATTCAACAGGACCACATTTACATTTTGAAGTAAGGATATCACCATATAGTTATAATGGATATGCAACAGCATATGGACAAGATTCAAGAGTAAATCCTTTAAATTATATGTAATATCATACATAAAAATAAATTAAAATAATATTCTTAAAAAGAGCGGAATAACATCCGCTCAAACTTTATGGAGGGGTAGTGGCAAATAATGGAAAAAGGAAAAAAATACAAAATTTATAAAACAATAATGATGATTGCAATAACAATCTTTATAACCTTTATGGTTACATCAATATCTTTATACACATATTATACAAAAAATCCAATAGCAATAACTTCAGATTCTAAAAACACAGATAAAGATATATCAAGTAAAATAGAAAAATATAGAGAAATAATAGATAAATATTATTTAGGAGAAATAGATGAAGAAAAATTAGAAAAAGGAGCAATAAAAGGCTATATTGAAGGATTAGGAGATCCATATACAGAATACATTTCAAAAGATGATATGAAAGATTACTTAGATGATACAATGGGTAACTTTGTTGGAATTGGAATATATATGATAAAAAACACACAATATGGTAGAATACAAGTATTGTCTACAATAAAAGGAAGTCCAGCAGAAAGTGCAGGAATCCAAGCAGGTGATTTGATTCTAACAGTAGATGGTGTAGAATATAAAGCTGATGATATGACAACAGCTTCAAACAATATTAAAGGAGCAGAAGGAACAAAAGTAAAAATAGAACTACTAAGAGGAACAGAAACATTAACATTTGAACTAACAAGAGCAACAGTAAAAGTAAATCAAGTAGAAGGAAAAGTCCTAACAAACAATATAGGATATATACAATTTACATCATTTGATGAAACAACAGCAGAAGATTTTAAAGCAAAATATGAAGAATTGGCTAAAAAAGGAATTCAATCATTAATAATAGACTTAAGAAATAATGGTGGTGGAATAGTAGACCAAGCATTAAAAATAGCAGATTATGTAGCAACTAAAGACTCAGTTTTATTATATGAAGTAGACAAAAACAACAAAGAAACAGTAAAAAAAGCAACAACTAACCCAATAATAAATATGCCAATAATCATATTAACAAATGAAAATACAGCAAGTGCGTCAGAAATATTAGCAGGAGCACTAAAAGATTTAGGAAAAGCTAAAACAGTTGGAACAAAAACATATGGTAAAGGTGTAATTCAACAAATTCTACAACTTAGTGATGGTAGTGGACTAAAAATTACAATAGAAGAATATCAAACTCCTAATAGAAATAAAATTAACAAAATAGGAATAGAACCAGATGTAGAAGTTAAATTGCCAGATACTGTAGAGAGTGTATTAAATGTAAAAGAAAGTGAAGATACGCAATTACAAAAAGCTATAGAGATGCTTAAATGAGACGTTAGAAGTTGGAAATAAGATGTTGGATGTCTGATGTCAAAATTTAGATGTCAGACATTGAATTTCGTATTGTAAATAAAATAAGGAGATGGACAAATTGAATTTAGCAAATAAATTAACAATTTTTAGAATAATACTTGTACCACTAATGGTAATTATTCCATTCTTTGAAATAAAAGGAGAAATATTAGGGGTACCAATAACATACTTAATAATGGATTTGATTTTTATAATAGCATCTATTACAGATAAATTAGATGGATATATAGCAAGAAGCAGAAATCAAGTAACAACATTTGGAAAATTCTTAGACCCATTAGCAGACAAAATTTTAGTATTAACTGCAATGATTATGCTTGTAGAAATGAATAAATTACCAGCATGGATACCAGTTATTGTTTTAGCAAGAGAATTTATTGTTTCAGGATATAGACTAATAGCAGTAGAAAAAGGTGGAAAAGTAATTGCAGCATCAAAATGGGGAAAACTAAAAACAGTAACACAAATGATAGCAATAATATTAGCATTTATTGATGTAAACTCATTTGGAGCGTGCTTTAATGGTGAATTATCAGGATTTTCATTTATATTAAATTTAGCTGTTACAATAATGATGATAATACAAACAATAGCAACTATCTTTTCAGGGTATGAATATTTAAAAGATGGAAAAGAGCTATTAAAAGACTAGTTATTGTAAAATAAAATATAAATATAAAATAAAAAATACTTGACAAAATAAAAAATCTGGCTTAATATATGATATAAGTTTTTAACGGTAAACGTTAGATAAAATGGAGGTTATAATTATGGAAGAAAAAGATGTAATCCTTACACAAGAAGGATATGATAATTTAGATAAAGAATTAAATTATTTAAAAACAGAAAAAAGAGCTGAAATAGCAGAAAGAATAAAAGTAGCATTAGGATTTGGAGATTTATCAGAAAACTCTGAATATGATGAGGCAAAAACAGCTCAAGCAGAAAACGAAGTTAAAATAGCAGAATTAGAAAATAAACTAAGACATGCAAAAATAATTGATGAAAAAGAAATAGATACAGACACAGTACAAATAGGAAATACTGTAAAAGTATTGGATGTTGAATTTGATGAAGAAGTTGAATATACAATAGTTGGTTCAACAGAAGTAGATTTATTAGAAAATAAAATATCTAATGAATCACCTTTAGGAGCAGCACTTTTAGGTGCAAAGAAAAAACAAACTGTTGAAGTTAATGCACCTGCTGGAATAATGAAATATAAAATATTAGATATAAAAAAATAAGAAAATTACTTGACAAAAAAACAAAAAAATATATATAATTAATCCATAAAAAATTGATATGTAGTATCAAAAAAGGGGGAAAACAAATGAAAAAAAATGAAAAAACAAAATTTTATAACACTAAAGGTATAACATTAATAGCACTAGTAATAACAATAATAGTTTTATTAATTTTGACAGGAATCTCAATATCAACATTAACTGGAAGTGGATTATTTAATAAGGCAAAAGATGCAAAATTAGCGGACGAAATAGCAAGAGAAAAAGAACAAATAAAACTAACTGTAATGTCTTCTTTTTTAATAGGAGAAAATTATATTAATGGAATACCATATAATGATTTTTACGAAGAATTTACAAAAGGATAAGGTACAGAGGCTAAAGTATCAGGAATAAGTGATGAAAGCAAAATTCCAAATAATGCAACATTAATATCACTATTAGAAAAAGTATTAATTTCAGAAGTATACGCAGCAGAAGAGGAATATCCTTATGCAAAAGTAGAATATAACAACACAGGAAACAAATATTATGTTTGCTTACAAAAAGGACAAAAAAATAAAGTTGGGGATGTTTTGGCAGATCCATCTAATGAGAATTCAGAAAAACCAACAGAACCAGAAACACCAGCGATTGTAGGAGATAACTCACAAGTAGAATACTATACATATAGTTTAATCGATTCAACTAAAGATACAAGATACAGTAATTATTATAAATATCTTGTTGAAAATGAATATTACGGATATGAAATAACAGGTTTCTCTGAAAAAGGAAAAGCAGCTATGAATGATGGCGTAGTTAATAAATTGATAATACCAACAACATATAACAACCAACCTGTTGTCGGAATTGCAGAAAACGCATTTTTAATTTATAATGATAACTATGGAAATATAGAAAAAATGGTTGTTCAAAGTTCAATAAAAGCTATTGACCATTGTAGCTTAGGATGTGCTCGTATTTATGATGAATATAATGTTGAATTAGAAATACAAGAAGGCCTTGAATATTTGAATTATGAGCCATTTGATGGGCAGTGCGAAAATAAGAAATGTATAAGATTACC
>CAKPQY010000031.1 GCA_934179885.1 uncultured Clostridia bacterium | reverse complement strand
CTGCATTTATATAATCTTGATATAATAATACTGAACCATATTTTTCTTTTACTGCTGCATATTCATAATCTGTAACATCAATATTATATAATTTTGAAATGTCATCTCCTGCCATCATATCAATGTCAAGGTATAAGAGCTTATCTGGTATTTCCGGAACTAAATCTGCTAATAATCTTAATAAAGTATATGGTGTACAATATGCATTTTCATTTTTGCATTTTCCAAATTCTTTTTCATATAAATCTGTAACATCTATTCTTGTCACACTATTTTCTGGATTTTTTGTTTTTATAACTCTATCTAAAAATTCTATTTGTTCGTCGTTAATCGCTGTATATTCTGGTTTTATTCTGGTAAGTTCCATCGTAAATATGTAACATGTTACTGTTTCTTTAGTTTTATTTGTAATTGATATAAGTTCTGTAAGTGCTCCATCAAAAACCTTGCCATTTCCACATAAAAGTATATTCATATTTTTCCCCTTTTACTATTTTATCTATCTAATTATATATTATATTTCTTCTTTTTTCAACACTTTTTTCTTTTTTAACATATTTATTGTTGTTACAATTGCACTAATTATTACTAATAAATAAAAGCTTATTCCTCTATTTAATAGCATTCCTCCACTAATTAAACTTTGTGGAAATACTGTTTTATATATTTCTATAAAGCCACCTTCTGATACACCTACTGCTCCCGGAGATGGTATTCCTGATACGGTAGCATATAAAATTGATTGTATTGTAATTATTTTGAAAATGTTATATTCATTTAGTCCAAATGAACGATATACCCAATAAGAAACACTATAAAACGCTAGGAATTGAATGTATGTTGTCAATATTATTTTTAATATCACTAGTTTGTGTCCTTTTATATAATCACTACTATTTTGATATTTTTCTAACTCTTTTTTAATTTTTTCTTGTTTTTCTTCTGCATTTTTTATTTTTATTTTTTTCATTACTTTTATTACAAAATTTATAATCTTATTTAACATACTTTTTGAAAATATTGCTATTAAAAGCAATGTTAATGCGCTTGCATTTAGCAAGATTCCTATAACAAATAACCATATTAAAGCTGTATTTAATATACCATGATTAAATATCATGCTTATTAATGCTATTGAAATTGTTACTATTTGCATACTACTTAAATTTATTAAAAGTGCTAGCGTTGAGTTTGCTACTGAAATATTATCTTTATACATATAGTATATTTGCATTGGTTGTCCTCCACTTGCTGCCGGAGTTATACTACTAAAGAAAAATCCTATTAAGGCATATTTTATATTTTCCCAAAATGTTGATTTCTCATTTAGATTTTTTAATGTTCTTCCTATGTTTATTGCTTCACATATTATATATATACACATACATAAAGATGCTATTAATATATATGATATTTTTACGTGTCCTAATACTTCAAATATTTCTGTTATGTTCTGATTTTTTAGAATTATATAAAATGTTAATATTATAAGTAATATAAATATTATTAAATTTTTTATTATTTTTTTCATTTTTCTTCTTCCATCTTTTTTTACTTTCTCGTATATTATCTTGTATTTTTTTAGTTTTGTCAACTATTTTTATTTTTGTATTGCATTATTAAAAAAAATATGTTATAAATTTAACATAATATTTTAAATGGAGGTATTTTCTATTTCAAACTTATTTCAAAAAATTATTCTTATTATTATTTTATTTTCAATTTTTATTTCTATATTTTTTATTCCTGTAATCCAGAATGGCAGTTTTTCTATCTCCAATTCTCCAAATAAAGAAATAATTGATTTTAATCCTGATGGCTTTGTCTGGCCTATTCCCGGTTATACAAGTATAAGTTCATATTTTGGCAAAAGAAATGCCCCAACAAGTGGAGCTTCAAGTTTTCATTATGGTGTTGATATTCCTGCACCAGAGGGTACTAAGTTAATTGCAATTGCTGATGGTGAAATTACTTTTCGTTCTTTTCTAGGTGCTGGTGGTTATACCATTACACTTTCTTTTGATAATTATAAGGTTTCTTATTGTCATGTTTCCCCTAATTTTATTGTTGATGTTGGAGATTTTGTTCAAGAAGGTCAAGTTATTCGGTTATGTTGGTCCTAAATATGTTTATGGCGTTTCTGGTAATCCTTATTTTGATAGTTCTGGTAAGCCTACTAATCGGTGCTACTACTCGGTTGTCATCTCCATTTGCGGTTTTAGAATTGATGATAAATATGTGAATCCTTTAAATTATTTCTAAAAGAGGGATTACGGGGATGGGTCTTCAAATCCCTTTTTTGTATTTCTATTTTAAAAAGTTTATATATAATAAATTTATTTCATTCCTCGGCTTCCCTACATAATTAAGAAATTTTAAATTGATTTTATGGCACCCTTCCATTAAAAATGAACTCTTTCCATAAAATCAATTAACAATTTCTATAATTATTCCAGTTGCATTCGTCATTACAAAAATTTATTATATATAAACTTTTAGATGATATCATAAAAAAAATTAAAGGGATTTGAAGACTCGTCCCCATAATCCCTCTTTTTATTTACATATCATCATCTTCATCAGAATCTCCGCAACTTGAACATCCGTGACAATGCCCTGAACATCCTTCATCATCGCATAAATCTCCTGACCAATCTAATTCAATAATATTTTTACATTCTGGGCATTCAATTTCTGTTTTATCCTCACTTGCATCTATAACAAATTCATGTTCACAATAAGGACAAACAATTTCAAAATCAAATCCTTCGTCAGAATATATATCGCTTTCAATGTGGTCAATTACTTGTTGCATTTTTTCCATTTTTTCATTCATTGCTTTTTGATTTTCTTTTATTTCTTCCATTTCTTGCAAAAGTTTTTCTAATTGTTGGTTTAAATCACTCATGATTTCACCTTTTCCCTTCATTTTTATAGTTTAAAAAAGAATCTTATACTCTTTCCATGTATTCACAAGTTCTTGTGTCTATTCTTAACACATCACCTATATTAACAAACATTGGAACTTGTAATTCTAAACCTGTTTCTAGTGTTGCTGGTTTTCCAGAAGTTGTTGTTGTGTTTCCAGCAAATCCTGGTTCTGTATATGTAACTTCTAATTCAACAAATATTGGTGGTTCTACTGCAAATACTTTTCCTTTATAAGATAATATTGAAACTTCCATATTTTCTTTTAGATATTTTAAGCAGTCTCCTAATGTTTCTTTATTTAAAGGCATTTGGTCATATGTTTCATTATCCATAAAATAGTATAAATCTCCATCTGCATATAAATATTGCATTGTTTTTCTTTCAATTTCTGCTCCTGGGAATTTATCTGATGGGTTAAATGTTTTTTCTAGTGTTGCCCCTGTTATTACGTTTTTTAATTTTGTTCTTACAAATGCTGATCCTTTTCCTGGTTTTACGTGTTGAAATTCTACTACTCTAAATACGTTTCCTTCCATTTCGAATGTTGTTCCATTTCTAAAATCTCCTGCTGAGTATACTCCTGCCATTTTTATTTCTCCCTTCTTTTTTGGAGGTTTGTTAAGTTGATGCTAGTATAATGCATTTCTAAACTTTCTATTTCTAAACTCTAATTTACTTTTTCTTTTTTTACTTTTTATATTTTACTACATATTAGTTGAAAAATCAACCCTTTTGAAATTTTAAGTTTCAAAATGTCCCAAAAAGAACCGTCCCTTCTGGGACATTATTTCTTTGAATTTGTTAAGCTTACGCATCCAAACTTTGTGATTTGAACTGTGTCTTCGATTCTTACTCCAAATTTTCCTGGTATGTAGATTCCTGGTTCATCTGTAACTACCATATTTTCTCTTAAAGAAGTGTCGTTTCTATAACTAATATATGGTGGTTCATGTATTTCTAAACCTACTCCGTGTCCTAAGCTGTGAATTAAGTCATATCCGTTTAATTTAAAGTCATTTTCTATTAATTTAGTAATTTGTCTTGTGCTAGCTCCGTCCTTGTATTGGTCTAAAGCAAATTTTTGATTATTTAAAACTAAGTCATATACTTTTTTCATTTCTTCTGTTGGCTCACCTATAAAGAAGGTTCTTGTCATGTCTGAACAATATCCATTTACTTTGCATCCCATGTCTATTGTTATGATATCTCTTTCTTGAATTTTTCTGTCTGTTGGTACCGCGTGTGGTTTTGAAGTATTTTCTCCTGATGCTACTATTGTGTCAAATGATAGTCCGTCTGTTCTTTCACAATAATAGTCTTCAATTTCTTTTGCTATTTGTTTTTCTGTCATTCCTGGTTTTATATAACTTAAAATGTATTTATAGCATTCATCTGTTATGTTACATGCTTTTATTATATTGCTTAATTCTTCTTCATCTTTTATCATTCTTTGTTTTTCTATTATATATTCGGTTTCGACAAAATTGTTTATTTTATATTTTCTTATATATTCTTTATAAGTTGCATATGATATGTAATGTTCTTCAAATCCAACGTTTTCGCAAAACATGAAAAAGTTCTCGTAATCATCTTTTGATACATCATTTACATCATATACTATTATTTCGTCAAATAGTGTTAATATGCTGTGTACATGTTCTATGTATCTTCCATCTGTTATATATATATTCTCTTTTGGCGTAATTATTAATGTTCCTTCCGCGTCAATATTTGTTAAATATTTTATATTTATTGGATTTGATATTATCATTCCTTGCAAATTTAGGCTTGACATTTTATTTCTTAGCCATTGTAATTTTGAATTCATTAAAAATCCCCCCTTATTTAGAAGTTAGAGAAGTATCTAACTTCCTAACCACTATATAATCCTAGTGTAAATATCTCTAATAAAACATTTTTTATTACTTCAAATGGTACAAACATGCTTATAAATGTTCCTATAACTATAAATGGTCCAAATGGTATATATTCATCCATTTTTTTGATTTTTGTAGCAAGTAATATTATACTTAATATTGCTCCTATTAAAAATGATAATAATGTTATAACAATTATGTTTGATAATCCAAAGTATAGCCCTAATGCTCCCATTAGTTTTACATCACCAAATCCCATTGCTTCTTTTCCATATATTGCTCCACCTATTAATGTTATTAGTAAGAATATTCCTCCACCGGCTAACATTCCAAGTGCCATATTTATTGTTATTGCTACATCTGATAATCCATATAAAAATGCTATTACTAAGCCTATTTCAAACATTGTTAAATTTAGTCTATTTGGAATTATTTGAAGTCTATAGTCTATTACAAATGCTGATAATAACATTGGTGTTAGTATCATAAATTTTATTAAATCTAAGTTTGCTATAAATGTGTCTTTTATTCCATAAAAATATAATAATCCTACATAAATTGCTGATGTTGTTAACATTAGTATGTAGTTTGGTTTAAATTCTGCAAAATATTCTGTAAATATTTCTTTTGAAAATACTTTTTTATATTCAGGTAGTCTTTTGTTCATCCAGTCTACAAACATTCCTACAAAAAGTCCTATTATTGCTACAGCTGCATAATATCCTATGTGTGTTTCATTAATATACATTTTTATTTTTCTCCTCTTTTGTTTTATATTTATTTTTTATTTTATTTTCTATTGGTCTTTTCCATGCTGTATACCAATAGTCTTTTTTATCATCTATTGGGTCTACTAATATTGTAAACATTTGGCTTCTGTTTCCGCCTAGTACATCTGTAAATATTTGGTCTCCTACTACTGCTATATTTTCTGGTTTTATGTTTGTTTCTTTTTGTACATATTTGAATCCTCTTTTTAATGGTTTCATTGCAAAATGTTTGTATTGTATTCCTAGTTTTTCTGCTACCGTTTTTACTTTTTCTTCATTGTTTGTGTTTGATAATATGTATAGTTTTATTCCTTGTCCTTTCATTTCTTTTGCCCAGTTTACTACTTCTTCTGACAAGTTTTTATAATAGTCTATTAATGTGTTATCTATGTCTAATATTAGTAGTTTTATTTTATTTTTTATTAACATTTCTATTGTTATATCTTCTACTTTTTTTAAATATATATTTGGATCTAGTTTTTTCATTTTAATTATTTGCCTCACTTTTTATTTCTTTTGTTTTGTTAAAATTATATTATCAATATGTTTATGTTTTGTCAAGAAATTTTGAAAAAACTATGTAAAAATATGGTCAAAAAGGGGCGTCCCTTTTGACCACATTTTTATTTTCTAATTTCTATTCCTTTATTTTCCAAATCTTTAATAATGCCTTCTAAAATACTATTAATTTCATCATCATTTAAAGTTCTATCAGGTGTACCAAATGTTAATGAGTATGCAATACTTCTTTTATTTTCATCAATATTTTTACCTTCATAAACATCAAATACTTTGATATCTAATAATAATTTACCTGCTTTTTTCTTAATTAAAGTTTCAACATCTTTTGATGTCATATCTTTACTTACTAAAACAGCTATATCTTTTTTGATGCTTGGGAATTTTGAAATTTCTTTAAATTTCATTTTTCCAACTCTTTTTGCTAAAAGTTTGTCTAAGTTTATTTCCATTACATAAACTGCTTCTTTTTCTACTGATGGATGTATTCTTCCTACAATTCCAACTATATCATTATTTACTGATATTTCTGCTGTTTGACCTGGGTGGAATTCTGCTGGCATTTGTTTTGGCATTACAAAACTGTATCTATTTTCATATCCTAAATAGTCTAGCAATTCTTCTGTTACACCTTTGATATCATAGAAATCTACATTCTTGTTGTGTCCTATTCCTGTGTAGTATTCACCTGTCATTAATACACATATTTTTTGGTTTTCTCCATATTCTTCTTGTTTTTTCCAGAAACCTTTTCCTATTTCAAATAGGCATACATCTTTATTTTCTCTTGCTTTGTTATATTCATATATTTTATATAATGATGGTATTATGCTATATCTTAATGTGTTTCTTTCTTCTGTTATTGGGTCTAATAGTTTTACTTCTTCAAATTGATCTGTTGTGAATTTATGAACATCTTTATCGTTTATTAAGATATATGATAATGTTTCACTTAGTCCCATGTTGCTCATTTTTGCTCTTATTTTTCTTGTTGTTTTGTCTAAGTGCCCCATTTTCATAGGAACTACTGGTAGTTTTCCTTGTATGTTGTCAACTCCATAAATTCTTCCAACTTCTTCAATTAAATCTGCTCTTATTGATACATCTATTCTTCTTGTTGGAACTGTTACAATTACAGATTCTTCTTTAGCTTCTGTTTTGAAGTCTAATTTTCTAAATACTTCTACTATATCTTCTTTTGATATATTTGTTCCTAACACATCATTTATTTCTTTGTATGTTATTTCTATAACTTTTTCTTTGTTGTCTGTTATATCATATTTTACAATTCCTGTTTCAATTTCTGCATCTGCATATTTTTCAAGTAATGTACAAGCTCTTTCCATTGCCATATATGTTCTTGCTGGGTCTAGTCCTTTTTCAAATCTGTTACTTGCTTCACTTCTTAATATTTTATTTGATGTTTTTCTTACTTTTACTGAATCAAATATTGCTGATTCTATTATTACATTTTTTGTTGTTTCTT
>CAKPQY010000030.1 GCA_934179885.1 uncultured Clostridia bacterium | reverse complement strand
TCCTAATTTTGTAAATATTTTTCCTCTTGCTGCATCTGCTTTTCCTTTTTTTGCTTGAATATTATGCCATTTTGAATGTCCTGACATGGTTAATTCCTCCTTTATTTTTATATGTTTTAATTATCATTTTTAATTTACTTAACCATTTTATCATACTTTTTGTAATTTGTGTAGACTTTTTACGAATAAAATTTCTATTTAACTTCTTTTTTCTTAACAATAACCCTATCACAAGCAGCCAACACAGCTGGCAATAATACCAAGATCAATATTGCAGAACACAAAGTTCCCTGTGATATTGTTTTACAAATTTTTGACGCTACTGCACTAGTAAAGTTTCCTACAATTAATGTAACAATAATCAAAATTGATGCAGATGTTAGTATTGTATGAATTGCCTTATTATAAGAATTTATAATTGACTCTTTTATATCCATAGTTTTTCTATGTTCTAAATAATATGATGTATATAAAATAGCATAATCTATTGTTGCTCCCATCAAAATACATTGAACAATTAAAAGTGCAATAAAGTAAACTTTATCTCCTGTAAATGATAATATTCCCATTGTCATATATACTGCACATTGAATCATAAATACTAATATTATTGGTATGATTAATGATTTAAATGTTACAGCAACTACAATAAATATTAAAGCCATTGTCAAAACTGTTATAAAGTTTAATTCATCTTGGAAAGTTTGACTCATTTCATATGCCATTGGTGAATCTCCAATTATATAAAATTCTTCTACACTTTCTCCTAAGTCATCTTTAATTTTTTGTATAAAATCAAATGTTTCATCAGTTTCTGGTGCTAATTTTGTATTTATTACAACTCTTGAATAACCATTTCCAATTAATAAATCTTTTGCTTCTTTTATTGAATCTTTAGCATCTATAATATCTTGCCTCATATCATCTTCTATAAAGCTATCAAATCTACTATCTTTTAATATGTCATCATTTAAATAATTCACAAATTGTTCTACTGTTAAAGTCCAGTCATTATTGTATTCTTTGCTACTACCATAATATACATATAACAAATCAACTTGGTCTTTTTCTATCTTGTCAGCTAATTTACTTAAAATAGCACAGATTTCATTTTTTGTGTATTTAGTATTATTTAAACTTGCATTCATAATTTCATTAATAGTATTTAATTCTGATTTTGTTTTATTATTAAAGTTACTAGAATATTCTGGGTTTGTTACTACATCATTTAATATAAAACTAATTAATTCTTTTAATGAAATAACTTGATTTGTATTAACATATTTTGAACTATATAATCCATATATTAAATCCAAATCGCTTGTATTTATTCCAAGTAAATTTCCTAACTCTTGACTTGAATATTTTTTGTTATTTACTACTCCATACATTGCTTTTTGTAACAAACTTAATTCATTTATTGTATTTGTATTTAAACTATTTGATAAAGTTTCATCATTTTTATGGTTTAAAACAAATTTAACAAATTCTTGTGGTGTTAATTTTGTTACCGAATTTTTTGATATATATAATGTATATATGCTTTTTATTGTGTTTTCATCTATTCCAATAAATTTTGATAATTCTTTATAAGTATAACTTGTTTTGTTATTTGTACTTGTCATTATATTTGAAAGTAATGTTAGTTTTGTCATCGTTTCTTCGTTTAAATTATTTTTTATACTTTCATTATCACTATTTTTCAATATAAATGTTACTAATTCATTAGGTGTCATTTTCCAATTAGCAGTATTTCCGCTAAAAAAATCGATTAGTCCATATATATTGTACATTTTGCTTGTTTCCATATTTAATATTTTAGACATTTCTGTTGCTGTATACTTAGGTGTTTCTGTTGTGTTAATATTATTTTGATTATTAGCAATTTCTTCAAGACCACTTATATCTACATCATTTAAATATGAAGTGTTATTTTTTAAGTAAATTGTAGTATTGATAAATTCAGGAATACTTAATTTTGTTCCATTATCTGTGTTCATATATTTTAAAAGCAATAATTGTTTTATAGTTTGTTCTTCTAATCCAAACATATCTGCTAGTTCTTTTGAATTCATGCTTTTATTTATTGTGTTAATATCACTAAAAGCTGCCAACATTTTCACATTATTTATTGTTGATTCATCAAAATTACTTGAATAATTTGAGTTAGTCAAAACATATGTTAATACAAAATTTGAAAATTCTGAAATAGTCATTTTTGTGTCTATTTCATTTAAATTTATATAATAAGTGTATAAGTCATCCATTGTTGATTCAGGCATTCCAAATAGCTGTGCCATTTCTTTGCTTGTCATTTTCTTTTGAATTGTATTAACATCTGTAAATTTAGACAATGTATTTAAACTCTTTTTTGCATTATTATCAACTTTGTTTGCATATTTTTTGTTTGTTAGAACATCTTTATTCATAAATTTTATAAAGTCATTTAAGCTTATTTTCAAATTATTATTTTTTGAATTGTAGTAAATTAATATGTCTTTTACATCTTCTTCATTTATTTTTAAAATATCTGCTATTTCAGCTGATGTCCTTCTTTTATTGATTTGTGTACTATTTGTAAAGTTAGAAAGTCTATCTATATTTGCTTTTGTTTCTGCATCTATTTTATTAGAAACGTTTTCATTTTGATATACATCTTCTTGTACAAAGTTTACAAATTCATTGAAGCTTATTGTATTGTTTTCATCTTGATTATAATAATTATAATATATTATTTTTAACAAATAATCTTCTACATTTGTATCTGTTCCTAAATCACTCATTTTTTGATTTAGATTATCATAAGTAAGGCTTTCATTTATTGTATTTCCATATCCTAAAACTTCTTCTACATCTTCTTCATTTTCTAATTCTTTCAAATATTTTGCAACAGCTTCTTCATCTTTGCTGTTATAAATCAAAGCCATTTGATTATTTTCGGTAAATACATTATTAACTTCATTTGATGTAGTATCTGTATATGAAATACCTAAATTTCCTTTTAGTAAATAACTTCCAACAAATGCTATAATGAATAATATCAATGCTACTTTTCTTAATTTATAACTTACTTTTCCTAGTCCATCCATTTTGAATTTTGGACTTTTCTTTTTAGTTTTTGCAATTGCCTTATCAAATATTAGTATTAAATTTGGAAGTACAAAGAATATGCTAATCAAGCTAAATAATACGCCTTTTGCTAATACAAGTCCTAAATCTCTACCAATTGTAAAGCTCATAAATACAAGTGCTAATAGTCCTACTATTGTTGTTATAGAACTACTTGATATTGATTTAAATGCATTATATAAAGCGTTTTTCATTGCTTTTACTTTGTCTGTTTCCTTTTGCCTTTCTTGAGCATACCTGTTCATTAACATTATTGAGTAGTCCATTGATAGCGCCATTTGTAAAATAGCTGATATTGAATTTGTAATATTAGATATTGTTCCAAATATTATATTTGTACCACTATTTAGTAAAACTGCTATCAATATTGATGTTAAAAATAAAAATGGCTCTACATAAGAATCACACATTATTATTAAAATTACCAATGCGCAACCCACAGCAAGAACAACTATCCATGTTGGTAAAACAGGATTATTTCTTTCTGCTATCGCTCCACTTGTGTAGATTTTATAGTCTTCATTGTAATGTTCTTTTATTTCTTTATAAACATTACTTGCTATTTCCGAATCTTCTGTATCATCTACATTTATTACATATAAAGTGTAGTTGTCTTTGTTGTAATTTTCTGTGCTGTCATAATCTACACTATCAACCCCTTCTATTTGTTTTAATTCATTATATATTTCAGTTTTTTTATCATCTTGCAAGTCTTCAAACATTACATCAAGAGAACTTGATTTTATTTCTTTAAATTCTTTTTCCATAATGTCCATGCCTATTCTTGTTTCTGATGTACTTGGTAAGTATTCTGCGATGTCATAGTTGATGTTGACTTTTTGAGATAAGATTACTGATATGATTGAAAGTATGATAAATAAAACTAATATAATGTGTCTTTTGTTTATGATAAAGTCTGTAAATTTTTTCACTTTTATTTTTCCCTCCTTTTTGGTCTAAAGGTTATTTTAATTACTTTTTTTAGTTTATTCAAGTATAATATATTAGAATGTGTCTAAATTTGGACATTTTTTATAAAATTGTCTTTTTTATAATTTGAGTTTTGTGTTATAATATGAAAAAATATTAGAAAGGATTTTGAAACATGAAAGTACAAGGATTAAATTCATCTTCAAAAAAGACAAGAAGTCTAATAAAGAAAACATTTGCAGAACTTATGAATGAGAAAAAAGAATTAAATAAAATAACAGTTACAGAACTTGTAAAAAAAGCTGGAATTACAAGAAGTACATTTTACACACATTATGACGATATTTACCAAGTAGCTAATGACTATCAATTAGAAACAATAGAATTATTAGTTAGCGATGATAAAATTTTAAACTCTATCCAAGATATATATGATTATTTTGATGAAATTTTTGAATCGTTAAAGAAAAATGAAGAAATCTATAAAATGCTTCTAGTTTCAAACGGTGTTCTTATTTTCCTTGAAAAATTACAGAAACTTGCCGGTAAAAAAATATATTATGCTATGCAAAATATTATAAAAAATAACAAGTATTTAGAATTAGATGTAAATTTCTATATGAGTGGAGTAATTGCTGAATTAGTAAAATATTTTAGAAATCAAAGTGATTATTCTTTAGAAGAAATACTGGCAAATGCAAAAAAATGGTTTGAGAAAATTTTCAATTAAATTTCTCAAGCCATTTTTTTATTTTTTACTAATTACCAAAAAATTAAGAAAGTTAAAAATGCTCCCCAAATTACTTGTTCTCTAGTTAAATCCTTTAACATTTCTGGTAATTCTCCTTCTCCTTTTTCATCTGTAAAGCTCATTTCATAGTAATCTACATCTTGAACTTTAAAATAAATTTCAAATTCTCTTGTTTCATCTTCTCTCATATTTGAAACCTCTATGTATTTGCTACCTAAATAGTTGTCTCTTTCTGAATACAAATCTATTCTTAAATAATCATTTGTTATTTTGTTTTCTGCACTATTATATATTTTACCTTTTATTCTTCCATTTATTTTTGTTGCTTGAGCTTGATATACTGTTACTTGTGGTAAATTGTCTTTTCTTCCTATATTTTGATATGTTGTTTCTATATTCAAATATATCATTAAATTGGAAAATATATAAAATAATACTAGCCATAGTGCGTATTTTATTAGTGTTTTCATTCTATTCATAATTTTTTCTCCTTCTTTTATTAACTGTTTTTATTATACCAAAAATATACAGTAATTTCAATAATTATGTTAAATTTCAATATTCTTTCCCAAATAAACCGAATATATAAATACTTTATCAACTTCTCTATTCAAAGCCTGCTCCAATGCTTCTTTGTATAAATCCAATTGTTTTTTATATTTTTTTACCAATTCATTTTCTTTTCCATTTTCAACATAATCAGTCTTATAATCTAATAAAACCAATTTATCATCTTTATCAATATAATACAAATCAATAATACCTTGTACCAAAACATTTTCTTCTATATCTTGCTCATAAATTTCTTTTGCTGGAACATTTATATAAAATGGTTTTTCCTGATAAATCTCTTTTGCTGTTTTTAGGTCATCCCATATATTAGATTTTGTAAATTCTAGTATTTTGTATAGATTTATCGTTTCTGCTTCTTTTTCTGTTATAATTTGCTTTAGTTGTAAATTTTGTATTAAATCCTTAATTTTTTGCAAATTATATTCTTCTTTAGGATTCAATTTTTGCATACATAAATGTATTAAAGTTCCTTTTTGCGCTGATGTTATTTTTGTATCTTTTTCTTCTTTTAAAAATTTAGGCTTTTCAAAAGTTATTTCTTTTACTTTTAGTCCTTCTTCTATAATTTCTGTATCTTCTAAACTTTCAATATCAACTCCAACTTGTTTTTCTTTCATTTGTTTTATTTTAGTAACAGAGCTTTTTGTTGGAATTGTTGTTGCTAATTTATTTTGATATTCAAACTCTATTTTATTTTTTATATTTTCTAATAATTGTTGATTACATTCCTTTTCATCTAATATTTTTACTATTTTGTTTGAATTATTTTCTTGTGTCTGTTGCTTTTGAGCACTTACAATTTGACTTGGCTCAATTTTGTTTAATTCAATTAAATTATTTGTATTTTCTTTTTCATAAAGATACACCAATAATATCCAGTCTAAATATGATTTATATTTTTTTACTAAAATAGAATTTATTTTTCCGTTTCTTCTAGGATAAATACTTGCTTGCTTTTCAATATCTTCTGTCTGTTTTGTAAAGTCATTTGATACTCCTGTTATTATCAATTTTTCTTTAGCTCTTGTTAGTGCAACATATAAAACTCTCATTTCTTCTGAAATATTTTCATTTCTAATAACATTTTTTACCGCTTCTCGTGTCAAAGTATCATATTGAACTTGTGCATTGTAATCTATATATTTAGCTCCAATTCCCATTTCTTGATGTAATAGAACTGGATTTTTTCTTATATCTTGTTCATTAAATTGTTTATTAGAATTTACTAAAAATACAACTGGAAATTCCAGACCTTTACTTTTGTGAATACTCATAATTCTAATAACATCATCATTTTCACCAATTATTTTAGCAGCTCCTAAATCTCCAGAATTTACTTTTAGCTTATCTATAAAGTTTATAAAATTATATAGTCCTTTAAAGCTTGCTGTTTCATATTTTTTAGCTCTTTCAAATAACATTTTCAAATTAGCCTGTCTTAAATTACCATTTGGCATTAGTCCTACGTAATTATAATATCCTATATCTGAATAAATTTTCCAAATTAATTCATCTAATGCTAAATATTCTTGTTCTTTTCTCCACTCTTCTATTTGATTTAAAAACTTTTCAATTTTTTGTTTTAATTCCGGTTTCACATCAACTTTTGCTTTTAACATACAATTATAGAAATTATCATATTTATCTGATAATCTAATTTCTACTAATTCATTATCTGTAAATCCACCTATATTAGACCTTAAAACAGTTACAAGTGGAATATCTTGCATTGGGTTATCAATAATTTTTAGCAAGCTCATTATTGTTTGAATTTCTATTGAATCCAAATATTCTTGGTTACTATCTGAAAATACAGGCATTCCTAAATTCATAATTTCTTGCTCATATATGCTTGCTTTATCTTTTGTAGACCTTAATAAAATAGCTATATCTTTATATTTTATATCTCTAAAACATGCATTTTTTCTATCATAAATTTGGTATTTGCTATCTATCAGCTCTTTTATTTTTTTAGCAACATATTTTGCCTCTAATTCAATATTTTCTATATGTTCTAGTTCTACATCATCTTCATTTTGGTCTGCATTTTCATATTCTGGTGAATTGCTATAATTATATGTTTCTTGGCTTTCATCATCTTTTTTGATGTCTATTATATCAATTTCAGTTTTTAAATTTTGATTATTTTTTTGATAATCTTCAGCTCCAAAATTCAAATATTCTTTTTCATCATATTCTAC
>CAKPQY010000029.1 GCA_934179885.1 uncultured Clostridia bacterium | reverse complement strand
GAGAAGATGATTCTAAAAAAAGAAAAAAATATGATCATAAAGATGATGATTTAACACCACTAACAAAAGAAACTAAAATGGCACAAACAATACAACCAGATGTTATAGAAAATAATTTATTTAGACAAGAAGAAGAAAAGAAAGAAGATAAGACAAAAGAAGTATTGCAATTAGAACATGCAATGATAGTAGAAGATGAAAATTATGAATATCCACCAATTGAATTATTAGGAAAAGAACCTAAAAAAGGATTAAAAGGTGGAGCAAAAGCTTTGACTGATACTGCAACGAAATTGCAAAAAACACTATATAGTTTTGGAGTATCAGCAAAAGTTGAAAATGTATCTGTTGGCCCAGCAATAACAAGATATGAACTAAAACCAGCTGAAGGAGTAAGAGTAAGCAAAATTGCAAATCTGGCAGATGATATAGCATTGAATCTAGCTGCTGAAACAATAAGAATAGAAGCACCAATACCAGGAAAGCAAGCAGTTGGAATAGAAGTTCCAAATAAAGAAAAAGAAGCAGTACATTTAAGAGAAGTACTAGAAAGTGAAGAATTTGCAAATAATAAATCAAAATTAACAGTAGCGCTTGGAAAAGATGTTGCAGGAAATATACAATTAGCAGATATAGCAAAAATGCCACATGTTTTAATTGCAGGTTCAACAGGTTCAGGAAAAAGTGTATGTATAAATACAATAATCACAAGTATTATTTATAATGCAAAACCAAGTGAAGTAAAAATGGTAATGGTAGACCCTAAAGTAGTTGAATTATCAGTATATAATGGAATACCACATTTATTAATACCAGTTGTAACAGACCCTAAAAAAGCAGCAGGTGCTTTGGCTTGGGCCGTACAAGAAATGGATAATAGATATAATTTATTTGCTACTAAAGGTGTAAGAGATTTAAAAGGATATAACAAAGCAATTGAAAAAGAAGAAGGCATGGGTAAACTACCACAAATAGTAATAATTGTAGACGAGTTAGCAGATTTGATGATGGTTGCCGCAAAAGATGTAGAAGAGGCAATATGTAGATTAGCACAAAAAGCTAGAGCGGCTGGAATGCACTTAGTAATTGCAACACAAAGACCATCTGTTGATGTTATCACAGGATTAATTAAAGCAAATATTCCATCAAGAATTGCGTTTGCAGTATCATCACAAGTAGACTCAAGAACAATTTTGGATTCGGTAGGTGCAGAAAAATTACTAGGAAAAGGTGATATGCTATTCTTCCCATCAGGAGCACCAAAACCTGTTAGAGTGCAAGGTGCATTTGTATCTGATGAAGAAGTAGAAAAAATAGTTGGATTTGTAAAACAAAATGGAACAGCAAATTATAGCGAAGATATTTTAGAAACAATAGAAAATAATAATAAAACAGAAAAAGAATTAATACAAGAACAAGCAGAAGATGACGATACAGACCCATTTTTAATGGATGCAATAGATGCAGTTGTAGAACAAGGAACAGCATCAACATCATTTATACAAAGAAGATTTAAAGTGGGGTATGCAAGGGCAGGGAGAATAATAGACCAAATGGAAGAAAGAGGTATTATTTCTGGATATCAAGGAAGCAAACCAAGAGAAGTTTTAATTACAAAAGAAAGACTAGAAGAGTTGAAGATGGGAGCAGATATGCAAGAAGCAGAAAATTAGAGTTTGGAGGTTAGAGGTTGGAAGTTGGAGGTTAGAAATTAGAAATTAAATATCTATTTCACTAACATCTACTTAACAAACTTCCACTTCACCAATATCCACTTCACTAACCTCAAAAATAGAAAGGAGAGTATTATGATTCAAAAGAAAAAAAATTTGCTAGAGAAAATTGTTAAAAAAGATTATAACAATGAACTAGAAAAAATTTTAGAAAAAAAGCAAATTGACGAAAACGTAAAAAGTACTCTCTTAACTATTTTTTATAAAATAGAAGCAGCATATAAAGATTTAGAAATAGTAAAAAAAGACGTAGAAACAAAAGAAGAATACATATCAAACATTTTAGAAATTATAAAAAATTATTGCAATTCAATCAAAATAATAAAAATGAATGATGAAAAAAACAAAATACCAGATAACAAAACATATATAATAAATAAAGACAAAAAAGAAATAATAGCATATCCAATTGAAAGAAAATTACTGTATGCAATAGCCAAAATTGGAAAAAAAGACAAGATAATAAAAGATGAATATTTTATAATAAATGAGACATTATCAGATCTTATAAATGTAGGAAATAACATTAATATAGTAGAACCATTAAGAGACTTTAATGGATATTCATGGACAAGTATTCCACAAGAGATTGAAAGTATAGACCATAATTTAATATATCAAAATTTAAGAATAATAGTAGGTTATAAATTTTTAGATAAATGGATAAAGAACAATGAATTTATAATTGACTATTTTGAACTTTTTAAAGAAGAATTAGAAAATAAATATGGCAAAGAAAATAAAAATAAATTTATAGATATATTATCAAAAATTTCAATATTATTAAGTATAAAATTCAATAATATAGAAAAAGAAAATCTATTAAAGGTAAAAGAAGAAATAGAAGAAGAGCTAAACAAAACTCAAGATAAAGAATTATTTGTTGAAAATATTACTAATAAAAAAATTGAAATTACAGAAAAAATTAAGGAAATAGATACTATTATTAATAATAAAGACTTATTACAAGAAGAATATATAAAAAGAAATGAAAAATTACCATTAGAAAATAAAATATTTAGTATGAGAATATTATCACAAATAATGGAAAAAGAAAGAGAAGAATACTTTAATGAATTAGAAAAACTAAATGAATTAATAAATCCACAGAATTTCGTAAAATATAAAAAAGAAATTGAAAAAAAATATAAATATTTAAAAATTTTAGATGCGGAAGATGTAGAAAAAGAACTAGATAAATTCAAAATGCAATTACAAAAAATATTTTTAGATATGATAAAAATCAATATTAATAAAGCAGAAACAAAACAAGAAATAGAAAAAATAATATATGATTTCAGATATTATTTATTATTACCATATAATTATGAAAGTACTATACAAAAAATAGAAGAATTACAGAAAAAGATAAATGAAGTAACAAAAGCAGTAATAGATAAGGCAATAGATTTAAAAGTTATTCAAAAAATTTCAAATGATAAAGACACAAATTATGAAATATTAAAAAATATTTTTAATGTTAGAATAATCAAATTAGAAGATGCATATTTAAAAATACCTAAGGAAAAAGATAAATATTTTGTTCAAATATTTGATGAAAATATTTTTGAAGAAAAAATACAAATATCAAAACCAAAAGATTTGGAAATTAAGTTAAACAAAAAAGTACCAATATGGTGTTAAAAAAATAAGATGTGTCCCAAATGGACAAAAATTAAGATAGCCGTTCGAATGAAATGAGTTACGGATATCTTATACAGAATTTATGAAATAAATTCTGTAAACATTAAGTAACCGTCCCTTTTGGACACGAGGAGGGAATTTATGAAAATTACATTTTTAGGAGCAACAAAAACTGTTACAGGTTCTAATTATTTAGTAGAAGCAGCAGGAAAGAAATTTTTAGTAGACTGTGGATTATGGCAAGGTAAAAAAGAGTTGGAAGAAGAAAATTTTCAAGAGTTTGATTTTAATCCAGCTGATATAGATTTCATGCTATTAACACATGCTCATATAGACCATTCTGGAAGAATACCTAAATTATATAAAGAAGGATTTAGAAATAAAGTGTATGCTCACAAAGCAACTTGTGATTTATGTGCATTAATGTTGCCTGATAGTGGTCATATTCAAGAAATGGAAAATGAGTGGAAAAATAGAAAAAGAATGAGAAAAGGCCTAGAACCAAGAGAACCACTATATACTGCAGAGCAAGCTGCTAGATGTTTAGAAATTTTTGAACCTGTAAAATATGATGAAATTATAGATATTACACCAAATATCCATGTAAGATTTAATGATGCTGGACATATGCTAGGTTCTAGTATTATTGAGTTGTGGGTAAATGAAAATGGAAAACAAACAAAAGCTGTATTTACTGGTGACTTAGGAAATAATGATATACCATTATTAAGTGAACCAACAATGATAGAAGATGCAGACTATTTGGTAATGGAATCAACATATGGAAGCAGAAAACATGAAAGAAACGATGAAAAAGCAGAAATGTTCTTAGATATTGTTTCAGAAACAATTGATAAGAGAGGAACAGTTGTAATTCCATCATTTGCAGTTGGAAGAACACAAGAAATATTATACGAATTAAATAAAATAAAAGAAACAAAAAATGATGAAGAATTTATGAGAAAATATGAAACTTTAATGAAAGTGCCAGTATACGTAGATAGTCCTTTAGCAATATCTGCAACAGAAGTATTCAAAGAAAATATGGATTTATTCGATGAAGAAACACAAGAAGAAATGAAAAAAGGAGACCATCCGCTAGAATTTCCGGGACTAAAATTCACAGTAACAGCAGATGAATCAAAAGCTTTAAACGAGAACCCAGAACCATGTATAATAATATCTGCAAGTGGTATGTGTGAAGTAGGAAGAATAAAACATCATTTAAAACACAACTTATGGAATCCAAATTCAACAATACTTTTTGTTGGATATCAAGCACCAGGAACATTAGGTTATAGCATTGTAAATGGAGCTAAAAAAGTAAAAATATTTGGTGAAGAAATAGCCGTAAATGCAAGAATTGAATATCTAGAAGGATATTCAGGACACGCAGACCAAGATGGATTAATGAATTTCATATATTCATTTAGAAAGAAACCAAAGCAAATATTTTTAGTGCATGGTGAAGAAGAATCACAAGAAGTGTTAGAGCAAAAAATTCAAGAAGAAATAGGTTTGCCTGTTACAATACCTGATTATGGTGAAACTTATGAAATTAATGCAGAAGAAGATGTAAAATTAACTCATAAGATGAATAGAAAATTGCCTGTAAATACTAGAATAGAGGTATTAAATAGACTTGAAAAATTAAAAGATGAGTTACTTGATATGGAAACTGCTGTTAAGGAAGATATGAATAATAAGAATTTAAAGGATGAAGATGTGTTTAGAATTAGTGAGAAAATTAAAGATTTAGAGAAACAAATTTTGAATGTAATCGAGGGATAAAAAAGTTACAATTCACAGTTGTTAAAATTAGTGATGTCCTGCAACGGGTAAGAGCTATTAATTTAACTCAGTCCTTCCCAATGATACTGTAACAATGCTAACGCATTTAACAGTATTCATCGGTCCCCACGAGGACTTCGGTTAATTAATAACTATTACCCTGCGCGGACTTTAAGTTTTGCTGAGCTGTGAATTGTCCTTCTTTTTTAAGAAAGGAAACAATAATGGAAAACAAATATTTAAATGAAGCAATAATTGGAAATAAAAAAATGATAGCAACTTTTACAAGCAAAGGAGAAATGCAAAGAATATATTTTCCAAGTAAAGATAATAAACAATACATAAATTACTTCCATACAGGAGTAAAGGTAAATGAGTCTGATTTAATATATTTGCATGATGATATAAATAATGTTTATAAGCAATATTATGATACAGATACAAATATATTGAATACTGAAATTACAAATACATATTTTAATTTGAAAATTCTTCAAACAGATTATATTTTAACTAAAGAAAATATATTATCAAAAAAATATGTTTTTATAAATGATGGTACAATAGATTTGAATACGGAATTTTATATTCATTCTGAATTGTTATCAGATTTAAATAATTTTGTTGGTTGCAAAATTGTTGATGGTGGAATGATGCAATATGCACATGATTTTACTTTTTCAACTTTTGCAAAAGGTAAAGATATAATTAAACATCAAATAAATGGAAGTAAAGATACAATAAAAAGAACAGAAATCTATGATAAAGATTATATTGGTATGTCAAAAGATTCTTCAATTGCATATGAAATAGGAAATATAAAACCTGGGGAAAAGAAAGAGTTACAAATATGTGTATTAATTGATGAAAATAATAATGTATCAGATATAGAAGATGAAATTGAAAGGGTTAAAAGAATAGATTTTGAAAAGGAATATTTAAATACTAAATCTTATTGGAGAAAATATGTAAAAGACCATAATGGTTTAAAATTGAAAGAACCAGAGACAGCGTATGAAGAGAGAATTTATGAGATTTATAAAAGAAGTATTTTGTTATTTCCATTATTAATAAATTCAGAAACAGGGGCTATTATAGCATCACCTGAAATTGATGAAAATTTCACAAAATGTGGTAGATATGCATATTGCTGGCCAAGAGATGCTGTGTTTATGACAAGAGCTATGGACATATTAAAAATGCAAAAGGAGACAGAAAAGTTTTATAAGGTATTTTGCAAAAAAACTCAAAGTAAAAATGGTATGTGGGAGCAACGTTTTTATACAGATGGAAAATTAGCGCCTTGCTGGGGGTATCAGGTAGATGAAACTGCAAGTGTAGTTTATGGTGTATATGAACATTATAAATATACTAAATCTGAAAAATTCTTAAAAGATAATTTACAAATGTGTGAAAAGGCAGTTGATTTCTTAAAAAGATATGTAACAGATATACTTGAGCAAACAAATAAATATCATGTAAGCTATGATTTATGGGAAGAATGCGAAAATATCCATTTATATTCTTTATCAGCAATATATTCTGCATTTGAGTGTATGTTAAAAATATATGATGTTTTAGGAAATGATGTTTCTGAATTTGAAAATAACAGATTAAAAGAAGAAAAGGTTTCTAAATCTAGAAAAGAAATTGAAAAACTACAACTTGAAGTAAAGAAATATATAAATAAAAACATGTATGATGAAGAAAGAAAAACATATATAAGAAATCCAGAAGATAAAAGGATGGATATTAGTATTTTAGGAGCTGTTACACCATTTAATGTATTTAAACCAAAAGAGAAGAAAGTTCAAAATACAGTTGAAAGAATAAACTTAAGTTTAAGAACTTATACTGGTGGATATCAAAGGTTTGAAAATGACAATTATATGAATGGAAATCCTTGGCCTATTGCAAATCTTTGGATGACATTATATTATTTGGAAACAGGAGAAAAGAAAAAGGCAAAAGAATGCTTTGATTTTGTTATCAAAACAGTAGGAAAACATTATTTTTTAGGAGAACAAGTTAATAATGAGACTTTGAAACCTAACTGGGTTATTGGGCTTGGATGGTCACATGCAATGTTTATAATTGTTCTTGAAAAACTTTATGGAGAAAAATAATAAATAGTACTTGCAAAGTATATTTTTTTGATATAGAATTGTATTGCCGAATAAAATATAGGCAATAATAAAAAAGTAAAAATAAAGCAAAAAGCTTTAAAAATAAGGAGGAAAAAATTATGTCAGTAAGAGTAGCCATTAATGGTTTTGGACGTATAGGACGTCTAGCATTTAGACAAATGTTTGGAGCAGAGGGATATGAAATTGTTGCAATAAACGATTTAACAAGCCCTGATATGTTAGCTCATTTATTAAAATATGATTCTGCTCAAAAAAAATATGAAAAAGCAGATACAGTAGTTGCTGGAGAAGATTCAATAACAGTAGATGGAAAAAC
>CAKPQY010000028.1 GCA_934179885.1 uncultured Clostridia bacterium | reverse complement strand
TTTATGTAATGCAGCAGGATCTAAACCTCCTGATACTGTTCTTCCTGATGAAGGTATTGTTAAGTTATATGCTCTTGCAAGTCTTGTGATGCTATCTAAAAGTATAACTACATCTTGACCTTGTTCAACTAATCTTTTTGCTCTCTCAAGTACCATTTCTGCAACTTTTACATGATGTTCTGGTAATTCGTCAAATGTTGAATAAATTACTTCTCCATTTATAGAACGTTTCATATCTGTAACTTCTTCAGGTCTTTCATCTATTAATAATACTATTAATTTTTCTTCTGGGTTATTTTTAGATATGCTGTTTGCAATTTTCTTTAATAATGTTGTTTTACCAACTTTTGGAGGAGCAACTATCATTCCTCTTTGTCCTTTTCCAATTGGTGACATTAAATCTATTATTCTCATTGCATATTCATTACTTTGAGTTTCTAGTCTTATTCTTTCATCTGGATATATTGGTGTTAACTCATCAAATCTTTTTCTTCTCGCTGCTTTTTCAGGTGATTCTCCATTAACTTCTCCAACAAATATTAATGATGGGAATTTTTCACCTTCTTTAAATCTTGATATACCTTTAATTACATCACCGGTATCTAATTTAAATCTTCTTATTTGTACTACTGATATATATACATCTTTTGGACTTGATAAATAATTTTCTCCTCTTAAAAATCCATATCCATCTGGTAATATATCTAGTATTCCTTCAACAATTTCGTCACCCTCATTTGTAAGTTTATATCCTGACAATTCTTGTTTATAATCATCTGAAATTACATCATTATTGTTAAAATTCATTGTATTACTTGGTATATTTGCAATTTTAACATCATCGTTTAGTACTTGACTTAATACTTCAATTAAATCTTCTTTTTTTAATTTTGAAATATTTTTTATATTATTCTCCTTTGCTAGTTCTTTCAATTCAGATATTGTTTTTTTCTCTAAATCTATCATATATTCCTCCTAAATATAAATTAATAATTTTATATATTCTTTTTATTATTCTGTTTTATTTTGGGATTTTTTTCGAATTAAATAAAATACATTTTATATTATAACATATTCTTCCAAAAAAAGGAAGTCTTTTTTTAAAAAAGAAAAAGCGCTTTTGTGCGCTATCATTAATGTAATGCTATTAAATACCAGTATCAACATAAATCTTTTCATTTGGATAATACATTTCTAATTTTTCTCTTGCCATTTGTTCAATAAATTCTTTTGAATCTACATTTTCTTTTTCAGCAACTAGTTCGCCATTGTATTTTTGTTGTTCTTCTATCTTACTTGCAAGTTCTTTGCAATTTTTATTATATTGATTTAATACTTTTTGTTGGTTTGCTAAAGTAAATATTGCATATGCCAACACTAATATTATTAATAAATTTTTATACAATTTTTTCTTTTTCATAAGTACCTCTCCCGTCTAAATAACGTATAATATATTTTTCTACTTTTTTTTCAAAAATCCTTCTTATTTTTTGAAAAAATTGTATTTTTTATGTTTAAATTTTATTTTTTTGTGATTTTAATATATTTTTTACCTTTTTTTGACAATCAGATTTAAATTTTTTCATATTTATTGTAATAAAATTTATTGGTTTAAAGAATATCTTTCTTATAAATTTTATTATTATCTTTATAGGAAATATTATAATTGATATTATCTTCCCTATTATTTTTTTTAATATTAATATTATTTTTACATTTATCCTTATAAAGTATTTACTGAACAATAACATGTATATTAAGCATCCTAAAAATACGCCTAAAAACATATAAAATCGAATTTCACCATTACTAAAAGTAAATATTGAATATAATAAAATAACTCCTGTTAAAATCCAAAATAAGATGTCTTGAATATATGTTGTACCATCAGATGTTTTAAAACTTCTTCTTAATATTCTGAATATGTCAAATAAAAGTCCTATAATTATTCCATTTAATGTAAATACTAAAAATAAATAAGCCTGGTTTGTAACCATATTACATCAATCCTTTATTTATTTAAAAATTTTGCTAATTAAATTTCCTTTATTTTTTTCTAATTCTTTATCACTATATGCTAAATATGATATGTCTCCTTCTATAATTACTTCTGATGTGTCTATACTTAATTTGTTTATTCTTATATTTTCGCCTTTAACTGTAAGTAGCCCTAATTCTGTTTCTACCATTACTACTTGGTCATCAAAGCTTAAGACATCATTTACTCCTGAAATGCTTAACTTTCCCCTATTTTCTAGTATTAAATTTTGGATTACTCCTGTGTTTATACTTTTTCTTTCATCAACAGTCATAATAACATACTTCCTTTCTTTGAATTTCCCTGGTATTTATATATATTCACAGGTTGTCTTTTTTAGAACAAAAAAGTGGCATAATATAGAAGAAGTGTTACAAGCGTAACACTTCTTTTGGATATAAGATTTGACATGCTATTCTTTTATCAAATCTTCATGAATAATCATAGATATTTCTGGTTTTTCAAAGATAGCATCAAGTTCTAATTTTGATAATATTCCTTTTGCCATAAGTTCTTCAACTAATACTTCAAGCTCATTTTTATGTTCTGATAAAAGTTCATTTGCATATTCTTGAGCTTCTTTAAGAATTTTATCAATTTCGACATTGATTTTTTCAATGATATTGTCAGTGTACATAGGATTTTTACTTTCTCTGAGATAAACTCTATCTTCAGTAAAATCTTCATCCAATCCGTAACGCGTAACCATATCTTTTGCGATTCTGGTTGCTTTTGTTAAATCAGATGAAGCACCAGAAGAAAGTTTTCCTGTATACATTTTTTCTGCCCTTCTACCACCTAATAATCTGCCAATTAGCTGAATATAAAATTCTCTATCCGTGGAAGGAGTTGCGTATTCATCCTCTTCATAGACATTTACTCCTAAATAATCCTCTGCTGGTATAATAGAAATAGCCAATGTATTATAATGCTGTAATTCTGAAGAAAATCTCTGAACAATATAATGTCCGGCTTCATGAAAAGCTGTAGCTCTTTTTCTATTATCTGGCATAATATCAAACTGTTTTTTTCTAATAGTAAAGTTTTCTAATATGTCAGATTTATCAACAGCTATCTTTCCTCTTAGCTCTGCTCCAGCCATAGAAAGATCTAATAGATCCAATGTTCTATCAGGATTCTTAGTTTCGTAATTGAAACATGACGCGTTCAAAATAGCAAAATCAACCAATTCCCTTGAAATACTTGTATGATGGATTTCCTCCAAACGCGCTATTTGATTTTTTATCATATCATATAGTTCATCTGTATGAGGTTCTCTCACATTAATTTTTTCAAATCGCCTTTTTAATGCTCCATCCTTAGAAAAGTATTTGTCATACTCTTCTGACGTTGTCGCTCCAATTACCTGCGTATTACCTCTTGCAAGAATAGGTTTTAATGCATTCGCTAAATCTAAATCACCATCTCTACAAGCACCTGCACCTAGTATAGTATGAATTTCATCAATAAATAATATACAATTAGGATTGTCTTCTAGAAAATTGATTAATCCCTTAAATCTTTCTTCGGCAGCTCCTCTATATTTGGTTCCGGCTACAATAGAATTAACATCAAGAGCAATAATCTTTGAGTCTTTGAATTTTTCGTGACATTTTCCAGTAACAATTTGCCAAGTAAACTTTTCTACCAAAGCTGTTTTTCCAACGCCCGGAGGTCCTACTAAAATAGCATTTCTCTTAGTTACTTTTGCTAATATTTTAATAAGAACTTCTGTTTCTTCTTCTCTTCCCAGTATAGGACAATCTTTCTCATCTGGAGAATACTTATCATTCATAACTGTTAAGAAACCAGCTAAATTATTTGGAATTGAAAAAAAAGTAGAATGTGAAAGCAATCTAGGACTACTATTAACTGGCATAAGTGCTTTTTCTCCTAAGCATAACCGGATAAAATCTACATAGATATCCGGCATTACTTCAGAAAATGCTGCTTGCATAAACTCATTTGTTACAAGATTACTATTATAACTGTTTTTTCCTATTTGGCCAGCCTTTATAATAATTTTAAGCAAAGTCTCAGATACAAAAAATTCTTGTTCCGATATTGATTTAGATGGATACGATAATCTCAAGATTTTTAACTCTGTTTTTTCGTTATACAACACCTCTGGTTATTTTTCCAAAAGTTCCTTGACATTTTCTGCAATTTTGTCGTCAGTCAACCCCTCCTTTAAAAGATATCTGTGAAACGGACTATCTTCCATTATAGCCAGTGTCCCTAATACTGCTAATTCGGAAATATAGTCAATTCCTTGCCGTTCACAAATCTCATTAGAGATTTGCAATAACATCAATGTGTCATAATTAATTTGCGTGTTTAGATTATTCATATTTAATCCTCCTTTTAATGATATTACAAATAAGTAACATAATTATTTTACAGCTTTCTATCAACATTGTCAATAGAAAAAGAGCAAGATAACCTTGCTCCTTCTTTCACAGATACACAATATACCCTAATGGATTATATTCAATTCCTAAGCTATCTAACAAATCTCTTTCCTTCTTTTTAAGTTTTAAGAGCTTTTTGGCTTTTTTTCTATGCTTTCCTTTTATAAAATTAGGACAATTTTTCATATTTTCAAAATGACTATCCTTAATTTCAAAAAGTAATGGCACAGCTATGCAGCCAAGTTTTGTTGTTAAATAGTCTTCTTCACCAGGGAATAGGATAATTTCTACCTTGCTTTTGTTTTCAGCCTTCCATTGATTTACTTCATTTTCTATATCCTCAATGTTCTCATTTCTTTTCCGGTTTAGCATAGGCAAATCTCCTTTCTGTTTTTATATGAATTCCTATGATACCTTTATATTAACATATTAAATTAAAATTGTAAATATTTTTTAGGAAAAAGCCAAATATTATGTATATCAATTGACATAAAGCCAAAAAGATGGTAAAATTTAGACTGTAACTTATTAATTTGCTATTTTGTAAAATAGCACAACATCAAAGTTTTATACATTAGAAAGGAGTTTATAACTATGTCAAAAAGAATACCTTATGTTGATATACGTGGATATCATGAAGGTGTAACTGGCTCATGTATTAGAAATACGGTGCATTTTGCCTATGGAGGAACTTATCGGTTCTTAGTAGATTATGGTATGTATCAAGGAGAAGGACATAACCGTGGTCTTGATTACAACGATAGTGTTAATCCTGAAAAGATATCTGCTGTTTTGTTAACTCACTCACATCTTGATCATGATGGAGCTTTACCTATCTTTGTAAAAAAAGGATATAACAAAAAAATCTACATGTCAGATGCGGCTGCATGTGTAATTGATATTGGTTTTCGTGATAGTTATAACATCATGAAAAAAGATGCAAAGCTCTTAAAGAAACCACCTCTGTACTCGGAAACTGATATTGAAAGAACATTGAGTTTGATAGAACCTATTAGGTTTGAACAACCTGTACGAATTCATGATTTCATCACTGTAACTTTCTTCAACAATGGACATTTGATTGGTGCTTCAGTTATTTTGGTACAAATTCATGAACCTGGGCAAGAACCAATTAATCTTCTTTATACTGGTGATTACAAACATGATAATGTATTTTTGGATATTAAGCCATTACCATTTTGGGTATATGCTTTACCTAATCTAACAATTATCTGTGAGTCAACCTATGGAACTACTAATTCTTGGGACATCAAACATACTTGGGAAGAAGATATTATCGACGCTTGTTCTCAAAATAGAACAATTGTTAATACTGCATTTGCTCAAGGTAGATTTCAGGAGTTGATGTACTTTATCCGTAAATTACAGGATGAAGGAGAAATTCCGAAAGATTACCCTGTTAGAGTAGATGGAAAAACAGGTATTGATTATACCTTTAGATATATCTCCCATAGCAATATTATTAAATTTAAGGAAGGAATGGATAACTTCTTCCCTTACAATTTACAGTTTGTAGACGAAAAATCAAGACCTTCGGTAATGAATTACACAGGAGGACAGATTATCATTACAACATCTGGTATGGGAAGTAATGGACCGGCTAGAGAGTATATTCCACATTATTTGCCAAAGTCTAATGCATTAATTTATTTTCCTGGATATACTTCAGAAGAAACAATTGGACGAAGAATTATAGAAGCTGAGTATGGTCAAACAGTTGTAATAAAGAATCAGGAGATTATGAAAAGAGCTCAGGTATTACAAACACTTCAATTCTCAGCTCATGATCCGGCTGATTGGCTTATTGCTTTCTTAAATATGTTTGCACCAAGGTCAATACTGTTTAATCATGGTGCCCCAGAAATTAAAGACTCCCTTGAGTCACGGGCTAAACGAGAAACTGGTGTTACCAAGACAGGCATTCTTGGTATGGGATATGTATATCGAATCACTTCTTATGGAATCGATAAAGCAATCCAAAAGTAACTTCTTATCTAAAAAAGGAATCAACTATTTGTTGGTTCCTTTCTCTATTATGTCAGAATGTAATTTATTTAGGATTTCATCTCTAACTACATTTTTAAAATCAATTGAAATCTTAGACTCAGAAACGTTAAATTCTAACATTTCTAACTTTTCTTTTTCAATTAAATCAAGCACATTTTTTATAAAATCTATATTTCTGATAACACCATTGCCAACAATAGAAACTCTAGAAACATCTTTTTTAACAACACTTTTTATAGTATTTTCTTCAATAATGTCAGTAATAATAGTACCAGCCTTATTATTAAAAGTAGATTTAGTAATAATAGGGATTTTAAACTTATCACCTATTTCAGCACATCTATTATGAAGAACTTTAGCACCCTCGCTTGAAATTTCCATCATCTCATTATATGAAAGAGCTGGTAATTTTTTAGCATCTTCTACTTTGTTTGGGTCTGCTGTATAAATGCCATCAACATCAGAAAAAATATAACACTCTTTTGCATCTAAAGCTGCAGCTATTGCTATTGCTGATGTATCTGAGCCTCCTCTCCCAAGTGTTGTAATATCCAAATTTTCATTATATCCTTGAAAACCTGCAATAATTACAATTTTTCTATCTTCTAATTCTTTTTTTATTCTAGTTGTATCTATATTTTGTATCATTGCATTTTGATTTGTATTATTAGTAAGTATTCCAGCTTGCCAACCTGTTAAAGATAAAGCATTATACCCCATTCCATTTAATAATATACTTAATTTTGCAATTGAAATTTGTTCACCTGAACTAAGTAACATATCCATTTCTCTATCTTTGGTATATCTCGAAAGTTCTAATGCTTCCCCAATTAATTTATCTGTGGTTTTTCCTTGTGCAGAAAGAACTACAACTATGTTATTGCCTTTATCATAAAGGTCTATAATTTTATTTGCCACTAATTTTAATCTTTCATTATCAGCAACTGAACTTCCTCCAAATTTCATAACAATTGCGTCCATTTGGGCCACCTCTTAAAACTAATATAGAGAGCATAGTCTAAATTTAGACTGTACTCTCTACATTATATGCTTTATTATAAAATTTGCTAAAATAGGATTTTGAGGTCCGTCCCTAATCTTTCTTTTTATTTAATATTACTTTTTAAATAAGCCTCCATAAACCCATCTAAATCTCCATCCATTACACCTTGCACATTACCAACTTCAT
>CAKPQY010000027.1 GCA_934179885.1 uncultured Clostridia bacterium | reverse complement strand
CTGAACTTGGAATAAATGCAATAACAACATGTGAAGAAGCATTTTATCCACAAAATTCAAACCCAACATTAACAAATAAAATTGATGAAATGGCAAAAAAGAATAATTGCACAATAACAGGAACAGGATATCAAGATATATACTGGGGACAACTTATAACATCAATAGCAGGTTCAACACAAAAAATAACAAAAATCAAAGGAAGCTCAAGCTATAATGTAGAAGACTATGGAATTGCTTTAGCGGAAGCACATGGAGCAGGTTTAACATTAGAAGAATTTGATAAACAAGTAGCATCAGTTGATAGAATGTCAGATGAAGAAAGACAAGAAATAATAAATAAAGGTGAATATGCACCATCATATATGTGGAATGTAAATGGTTGGTTATGCTCAAAATTAGGGTTAACAATTATAAGCCAAACACAAAAATGTGTACCACAAACATATAAAGAAGACATTTATTCATCAACATTAAATATGACAATAAAAGCAGGAGATGCAACTGGAATGAGTGCGGTTGTAACAACAAAAACTAAAGAAGGAATAACAATAAAATCAGAATGTATAGGAAAAGTATATGCTTCAGACGAGTTTGATAAAAATGTATGGACAGTAGAAGGAGAACCAACAACAACTATAACAGTTGAAAAACCAGCAACAGTTGAATTGACTTGTGCTACAGTTGTAAATAGAATACCTGATGTAATAAATGCAGAACCTGGATATGTTACAACTGAAAAAATGGGAGATTTACAATTTAAAAAAGAAATTTAGAAGGATAAAATCCTTTTAAAATGGAAAAGGACAGTCTTTAATATTAATAAGAGATTGTCTTTTTTTTCTTGACAAAGTAAAACAAATGTTTTATAATAAATCTGGTGATATTATATGGAAAGACAAATATTACATGTAGATGTAAACAATGCATTTCTATCATGGCTTGCAGTATATAAATTACAAAATGGAGAAAAGATAGATATAAGAGACCAAGTTGCAGTAATTGGTGGAGATGAAACAAAAAGGTCAGGAATAGTTTTAGCTAAAAGTCCAAAAGCAAAACAATTTGGAATAGTGACTGGAGAAACATTATATAGTGCAAGGCAGAAATGTAGAAATTTACAAGTCTATCAGGGAAATTTTAAAATATATAGAGAATATTCAAATAAGTTATATAATTTATTGCTAGAATATACAGATAAAATAGAAAGATTTTCAATAGATGAATGCTTTTTAGATATGACAAATTATTTAATGAAAGATACTTTATTGAATAAAGCAAAAGAAATAAATAAAAGAGTTAAAGAAGAGCTGGGATTTACAGTAAATGCAGGAGTTGCACATAATAAGTTATTAGCAAAAATGGCATCAGATTTTACAAAACCAGATAAAGTACATACACTTTTTAAAGAAGAAATACCAACTAAAATGTGGACTTTGCCAATATCGGAATTGTTTATGTTGGGGAAGAAAACAGTTCCTAAACTTTATAATATGGGAATAAAAACAATAGGAGACTTGGCAAATTCAGATAAAAATATGTTAATAAAAAAATTTGGAAAGCATGGAAAAATGATGTGGGAATATGCAAATGGTATAGATGATTCAGAAGTTCAATATAAAGAAGAAAAACCAAAAAGTATAGGAAATTCTATTACTTTGCCTATGGATATTTCTGATAAAGAACAACTTGAAGAAGTTTTAGTAGCATTGACAGAACAGGTATCATATAGGTTGAGAAAACAAGAACTTTTAGCTAATGTTGTCAATGTTCAATTAAGAACAAAAGACTTTGAAGATTTTTCACATCAATCTAAATTGTATAGTGCAACTTCTAGCACTAAAGAAATATTAATAAATGCTAAAGCTTTATTAAATGAAATGTTTAAACAAGGCATGTCTATTAGATTAATAGGTGTTAGGGTAGACAATTTGGTTTCAAAAGATGAAATGCAAATGTCCTTGTTTGGAGATTCTGAAAATGAGAGAAAACAAAAGAATCTTGATAAAGTTATAGATTCATTAAATGAAAAATATGGATATGATTCAATAATGAGAGCTGGAAAGTTGAACAGTAGCTATATCCCTAAAATGAAATAAAAATTGAACATATATAACAAATGAAATACTGCAAACAGTAGCACTGCCTAGAGGTGGTGCTATTTTTATATAGTTAAAATGAGACAGTTGGAAAAGTAGTAATTTGTCAAATTTTGTCGAAATGTTTTTGTTGACAATGTACATAAAACCGAGTATGATTGATTAAATCAATTCAATTAAAATCAAGAAAAGAGTGAATAAAATTTTAAAAATTCAAGAAAAAATCTTAAATCTAATTTATCCCCAAACATGCGGAATATGTGGAAAACTAGCCACAAACTCATTATGCAAAAAATGCGAAATAGAACTAAAAAAACAGTCAGACATAAATATTATTAAACAAGGAAAAGAAATAGAAAATAAATATTTTAATGAATTAATGTACATATTTAAATATGAAGGACAAATAAGAAAACTAATACTAGACTACAAATTTAATGAAAAAACATATATATATTTAACATTTGTAAATTTTTTGTTAAAAAATAAAAAAATATTTGAAAATATAAAAAAATATGATACAATTATACCAGTTCCAATAAGCAAAAAAAGATTAAAAGAAAGAGGATATAACCAATGCTTATTAATATCAAGAGAAATAGCACAAAAAACAAATTTGGAATTAGTGAATAATTGTTTAATAAAAACCAAAAATATAATAGAACAAAGTAAATTAAATAAAGAAGACAGAATACAGAATATACAAGGAGTATATGAATTAAAAAACCAACAATTAATAGAAAATAAAAAAATTTTATTAATTGATGATATTTATACAACAGGAAGTACAGTAAATGAATGTAGTAAAATATTACAACAAGGAAATCCTAATAAAATAGGGATACTAGTATTAGCAAAAGATTAAAAAGTCTGATAAGAACGGGGAAAATTGGACATTTTGTCCAAAAAAAACCGTCCCTTTTGGACATTTGGATACTGGAGGGTAAAAAATGGAAGATTTAGTTGAAAGTATATTAGATTATGTAAGGTCTGATTACACAGATTATGCAATAATGATAAATGGTGAATGGGGAGTTGGAAAAACCCACTTTTGGAACAATAAAATAAAAAAGAAAATTGAGTCAATGCAATTAAATGGTAAGAGATATACTACTATTTATATGTCTTTATATGGAATTTCAAACTTGGAAGAAATTAGTAAAAAGATATTTATTGAAACAACTCAATTAATGGATAAAAACCTAAGAAAATTTATGGATTCTCATGGGCAAACAACAATACCTGAATATGCCAAAACAGGATTAGATATGGCTAATTTTTTCGGAGTTACGCAAAATGGGGACAAACTAGATTATTCAGAATTTTTCTCTACTGATGATAAAGTTTTATGTTTCGATGATTTAGAGAGAGCTAATGTTGATGTTATTGATATTTTAGGATATATAAATAACTTTGTTGAACATGACCATATAAAAACAATTATTATATGTAATGAAAAAGAATTATCAACTAAGTTGAAAAGTTCTAACTTAGAAATGAAAACATTTATAGCAACATATCTTTTAGATAAACAAGGAGAATTAAATACAACAGATAAACCAATGGTTGAAAAAATTCAAAATAAGATTGAGCATGTATTTGACAAAGCAAATGATTATGAAAGAATTAAAGAGAAGCTAATTGGTGAAACTTTTGAATATGCTCCTAAATTTGATTACATTATAAACGGAATATTAATGAGATATGAAAATGATTCGGATTTAATTAGATTTTTGAGAGAAAATACTAGATTAATAATATTAACATTTGAAAGAAGCGGAACTAGAAATTTAAGAATTTTAAAACATGCATTAAAGGATTTTCAAAAAATATATGAAATGGTAGAAAAAAATTATCCAAATACAAATAATAGAGTAATGCAAACAATGCTTATTTTTACAATAGCAATTTCATTTGAAATAAAAGCAGGTAAAATTACAAAAGAAAAATTTGTAAATATTAAGGATAATGAAGAGTATAAATCAATATTAGTATCTTCAAGAACTTTAATGGATAACAGACAATTTTATATAAAAGAATTCGACAGTAATTATTATTACAACTTTAAAGCAGAATATAGATTTTTCAAATTTATTGAGTATTATGTAAGAACCAGAATATTTGATATGAAAATATTTAAAGAAAATATGGAAACAATAAGAAATACAGTAGATACAGATAATTTGCCTGGATACAAAAGGTTACTTACAGAGGAATATTGGAAAATTTCTGACGATGATTTTGAAAATGTTATAGAAGAAGTATTAGAAGATGTAAAACAAGGAAACTTGGAACTAATAGATATAGTAAAAATATATGCATATTTTAGCTATTTTTCAAGAAAAGGACTTATAAACTATGATATAAAAACATTAAAAAGCGTATTTTTTAATGGAATGAATATATCATCACTAAAATCAAAATATTGTCCAAATGTAGAAGAAGAACTTTCTAAAATAGCTATTGAGCAATTTGAAGAAGATATGGATGAAATAATAAAGCATTTTAATACATTAAATAATCAATTATTAGATAAAATGTATAAAGAAAAGGCTGAAGAAATATTTAAATGTATACCAATGAGAATGGAAATATTTTATGAAAAATTTGATAGACAATGTATGAATATTCCAATATTTAAATATTATGATCCATATCAATTATTCCAAAGAATTTCTTGTGCAAGTAATGAAGACATAGTTTTAATAAAAGAAAAATTATTAAATAGAGCAGAGAAATATACAAAAGAAATAGAACCAGAAATGAAAAATATTAAATTATTAAAACAAATTATTGATGATTATTTAAAGGGAAAAGACCAAACAATAAAAATTGTTATGCTTAAAGAATTTTCTAATAGTTTAGGAATTATTTTAGATAAATATAAAGTAAGTTTTTTACCTAAAAAGGAAGAAAAAAGTGAGGAATGATATTAATGCAAGAGCAGATTTTTAAAATTTGCTCTTATTTAACGAAAGGAGTACAATATGCAAATTTTAATAGGAATTTTAATACCATTTTTAGGAACAATATTAGGAGCAGCAACAGTATTTCTAATAAAAGATAAATTAAGTCAAAAAATAAAAAAAATATTATTAGGATTTGCCGCGGGAGTAATGATAGCTGCTTCGGTATGGTCACTAATTATACCATCAATAGAAATGGCAGAAGAACAAGGAACAATTGGATGGATACCAGCAACAATAGGCTTTTTATTAGGAATTACATTCTTATTAATTTTAGATAGTACAATTCCACATATGCATTTAGAGAGCGAAAAACCAGAAGGAATAAAAACAAAATTGAAAAAAACTACTATGTTAGTTTTAGCTGTAACACTACATAATATTCCGGAAGGAATGGCTGTTGGAGTTTTATTCGCAGGTGCAATTATAGGAAATACTGGAGTTACAATAGCAGGAGCTTTAACACTTGCAATAGGAATTGCAATACAAAATTTTCCAGAAGGAGCAATAATTTCTATGCCATTAAAAAGTGAGGGAATATCAAAAACAAAATCATTTTTATATGGTGCTTTATCAGGAATAGTTGAACCAATAGCGGCAATTATAACAATACTATTAACTAATGTCATTGTTTCAATATTACCATATTTGTTATCATTTGCCGCAGGTGCAATGATTTATGTTGTAGTAGAAGAATTAATACCAGAATCACAAACGGGAGAACATTCAAATATAGGAACAATAGGAGTTGCAATAGGTTTCGTTATAATGATGATTTTAGATGTTGCTTTAGGATAAAATCGAATTAACTATTTCAAAAAAAATAATAAAAATGTATAAAATTTTCCTCTTTTGAGATAATAAGATTAGACTTAAGAAATAAAAGGAGGATGAAAATGAAAGCAACTGGAGTAGTTAGAAGAATAGATGATTTAGGGAGAGTAGTAATTCCAAAGGAGATAAGGAAAACATTAAGAATAAAAGAGGGTGACCCGTTGGAGATATTTACTGACAGAGAAGGTCAAGTAATATTAAAAAAATATTCTCCAATTGGAGAATTATCAGAATTTGCAACAGGATATGCAGAAACTTTATCAAAAACAACAGGTCATATAGCGTGTATAACAGACAAAGATACAATAATAGCGGTATCTGGAGGTTCTAAAAAAGAATTTTTAGAACAAGATGTAAGCGAAGAACTTGAAAAACTTATGGAAGATAAAGAAGTTTATACAAGTAAAGAAAATAGTGATAAAGCAATGCCAATTACTAAAAATGACAAAAATGACAAAAAGAATAATGCACAAATAGTTTATCCTATCATATCGAATGGTGATACAATTGGTACAGTTATATTAATGTCAAAAGATGCAAATACTAAAATGAATGAAGTTGAAAAAAAGGTAGCTCAATCTGCGGCAACGTTTTTAGCAAGTCAAATGGAAATATAGCCATTTGACTTTTTTTCTTTTTTATGGTAAAATAACAAACAGATTGCCAAAGGGCAAAAAATGAGATTTTTATAAAACCTAAAAAGTTTAAAAGAGAACGTAAAAAAAGTAGAAGAGAACGGATTAAAAAATATAAAAAAGAGAATTATTATAATATTGGAAATAATATGAAAATAATAGATACTATCAAATTATTAATAAAAAAGTTGTTATCATGAAACGAATATATGACTAACAACTATTTAAATATTGAATTTTTAAACAAAGGGATTTATTAAAATTGAATAGATTTTAAAAGAGATTTAAAATCATAAAATAAATTAAAAAGAAAGAGAGGAATTTTAATGACACAAGAAAATTTGAACAACAAAGAAGAAAATGTAGAGAAAAAACAAACTACAAGAAGAAAGACAGCAAACTCTGAAAAAAGAGATAGTACAAGAAAAACAATGATAGCAAACTCTGAAAAAAGAGATAACACAAGAAAAACAAGAACAACAAAAAACGAAAAAACAATAAAAATGGAAAAAACAGCAAAAACATTAGGGGAAAAAAGAACAAACAGAAATACAACAAAAACAAGTGAAACAGGAAGAACAAAAACAGAAAGAAATCAAAATAGCATATTTAAGAAATCAAAATTAAAAATAATTCCATTAGGAGGATTACACGAAGTAGGAAAAAATATCACAGTATTTGAATATGAAGATGAAATAATCGTAGTAGACTGTGGATTATCATTTCCAGAAGATGATATGCTAGGAGTTGACCTTGTTATACCAGATATCACATATTTACAAAGAAATGTAGATAAAATAAAAGGATTAATAATTACACACGGACACGAAGACCATATAGGGGCAATACCATATTTACTAAAACAAATAAATATTCCAGTATATGCACCAAAATTAGCAATGGGATTAATAAAAAACAAATTAGAAGAACATAGAATATTAAGAAGTTCAACATTAATTGAAGTAACACAAGGACAAAAAATAAAATTTGGAAAAAACTTTGAAGTTGAATTCATAAGAAGTACACATAGTGTACCAGATTCTGTAATGCTTGCAATAAAAACACCAGTAGGAACAATATTACACACAGGTGATTTCAAGGTAGATTATACACCAATAGATGGAAAAATAATGGACTTTGGAAGAATTGCAGAACTAGGAAATGAAGGAATATTAGCGTTAATGTCAGACAGTACGAATGCAGAAAGAAAAGGATTCACAATGTCTGAAAGTTCAATAGGACCAGTCTTTGATAACCTATTTGATGGATGTACAAAAAGAATAGTAGTAGCAACATTTGCATCAAATGTACACAGAGTTCAACAAATAGTAAGTTCAGCAGTTAAATATAAAAGAAAAATTGCTATATGTGGTAGAAGCATGATAAATATGATTATGACCGCAAAAGAACTAGGATATATAAATTGTCCAGATGACATATTTATTGATATTGACACGATGTCAACATATAATGATGAACAATTAGTAAT